>JAAYYJ010000503.1 GCA_012515455.1 Oligosphaeraceae bacterium | reverse complement strand
GGTGTGCCGTCCAGCAGGTCCAGGCCGGAGACCTGCAGCCGGATGCTGCCCTTGGGGGCGATGATAACCCGTTCCAATTTCAGCACTGAGAGCCCGATCGGGCTGGGCCGGAAGGGCGAGCGGGAAGCGAATACGCCGATGCGTTTGTCGCCGCCCAGGCGGGGGGGGCGTACCGTCGCCTTCCAGGTTTCGCGCAGGCTCTGATGGAAGACGAAGAGCACCCAGAGGTGTGAGAATTCCTCCAGACCGCGCACTGCATTGGGCTGGTTGTAGGGCTCCAGCAGGCGGATTTCCCCCCGCGCCTCCTGGATCAGTCCAGGCTGGCGCGGGATGCCGAATTTTGCCTGGAAGCAGCTGCGGACCACCGCGACTACTGGGAAGGAGAATTCCGAGGGTATTTCTGTCATAGCGGCCAGTGCAGGCGGTCAGTGCAGGCGTTCGGCCAAGGCCCGCAGAGCAGGTTTCATCATCGCCAGGCACTGCCGGAAGCGCTCCAGTCCTTGGTTGCAAGGATCGAAGACATCCTGATCTTGTTTCAGGATGCTCATCAGGGTCTTGGTTTTGTGCCGGGCGGAGAGGTAATTTTTTTCCAGGTGTTGCTGCTGGTCTCTGGTCATGCAGAGCACCAGGTCTGCTGATTTGAGCATTTTGGCCAGCATCTGGCTTGTCCCGACCTGGAGTGGGCTGAGATTGTATTCGGCCAGCAGCTCGGTGACCTCGGGGCAGATCAGTTCTCCGGGCCGGGTCTTGAGTCCGGCTGAGAGCACTGTGATATCGCTGCGCCCGGCTTCCTGGGCGAGGTGCTGGAAGTACGCTGCTGCCAGTGGGCTGCGGCTGCGGTTCGAGCCGCAGATGAACAGGATGTTAGGCATGAGTTAGTTCTTACCAGTGAAGAACCCGATGGTCGCAGCCAGGCCAGCGGAGAAATTGGACCCGGGCTGGAAGCCGGTGCCTTTGAGTTTGTCGATGCAGGCCATGGAGTGTTTGACATCGCCTTCGCGTTCCGGCAGATGCACAATCTCCGACTTGGAGTTGGTCAGTTCGATGATTTTTTCCGCCAGGTCATTGATGGTGATGCGTCCGCCGTAGGCGACATTGAACACCCCGGTCGCGTCGGTGTCCAAGGCGAAGAAGGCGTTGGCTGCAGCGATGTCCTTGACATAGATGAAATCGCGGGTCTGTTCACCGTCGCCGAAGATCGTGATGGGGGCGTTTTTGACCGCGCGGGAGATAAAGATGGGAATGGCGGCCGCATACTGGCTGTTCGGGTCCTGGCGTGGCCCGAAGACATTGAAATAGCGCAGGCAGGCGGTGGGGAGGCCGCGTTCGCGGGTATAGATGCCGCAGTAGTACTCGCCTGAGAGCTTGGTCTCGGCGTAAGGGCTCTTGGGTTCCGGGAACATGCTTTCCAGCTTGGGCACCACGGGGTTGTCGCCATAGATGGCGGCGGAGGTGCTCAGGCAGAGTTTTTTCACCCCGGCCCGGGCCGCGGCTTCCAGGACATTGAGCGTGCCGATGGTGTTGATGTTTACGCATTCGACCGGTTTATGCATGGATTCGGGGACGCTGATCATCGCGGCGAGATGGAAGACGTAGTCCACGCCGGCCATGGCCTGTTCCAGGATTGTTTCGTCCAGAATTGACCCGCGGATGAATTCCACCGGGAACGGGGCGAGATTTTTTTCATAACCGCTGCGGAGGTTATCCAGGACTCTGATTTCGGCCTGCTTCTGGAAATGTTCGACGATATGACTGCCAATGAAGCCGGCGCCGCCGGTGACGAGGATACGCATCTGTTGCTCCTGCAAACAAGGGTTGGTGCTGCTGAACATGATAATGAAAAGGCATTGGGTAAAGATATTGTCTTTTGCCGATTTTGCAAATCAGCAAAGGGAGAAGGGTGCCTCCCGGGGCGCGGCGGTGCGGCGGTTGGCGGTGCACCTGCTGGGGGCAGGGGCACTGTTGCTGCTGCTGAGCTTGCTTTTGCTGGCGATAGTGCGGGCCCGCTTCAGCGAGGAGGAGCTGTTGCTGGTCAGCGCGGGTGATGGCAGTCTGCCGGCGGTCTGCTGCCGTTATCGCCCTGGCTGGCTGCTCTGCCACACGGTAGTTCTGGGTCCTGGCAGCCGCTCCTCAGCCCGGGGGCTGCACTATGCATTGCAGCAGCGGGGCGAGTCGCGTTTGCGCGCCGTGTTTGTGCCGGTGTCGGCGGAGTCATTGCGGGGTGCAGAGGGGCTGCTGCAGGCGATGCCGGCGGGGGCGCTGATCTTTCTCGGCGATTCCCGCCAGCGGATGCAGCAGCGGGAGTTATCCCGCTGGGCAGGTTCAGCGGGCATCTGGGTGCAGTCCTGTCCCTCGGGCCGCGGGTCGGCGCTGGGCTGGTCGGTGGACTACCGCCGGGGGGCGGGTGGGGTTCTAGATTGGCAGTACAGTTTGCCGGCCCTGGGGTTGAGCATTCGCCTGCAGTGGGCTGAGAGCGGTGAGATGAAGTTGCGCTGGCAGAAATCTGGTCAGGCTGTGCGGGAGAAGAGTTTCCCGCGCAGCAGTGCCATGCTGGTCTGGAGCAGTCTGGAATGACTGTCACAAACGGTGATTTACTATCCTTCCCGGAGCGAGTTTATGCAACTTGCAGTTCCGGCCTGTGAGGTGTTTGCATTATCCTGTCCTGTCGCTAAAATATGGCTGTTTGCGAGACTGCAGCGCGGGTTGCGGCAGACAAAAACAGCAGTGAAAGGAGCGGATTATGCAACAGGCAAGTGGTGACGAGCGTTTTGGATCGGGGAACGGGAACGGAGTGCTGCTGACGGTATCCGGCAGCAGAGTGAAGCAGCCGGCAGCGGCGGGTGAGGGTGAGGTTATGAGTATGCAGGAGAAGCGTATTCTGGCCAGCATCCAGGCGCCGGCGCCGCGGTTGCCGTATCCGCTGCAGGAGTTGAAGATGCGTTCCGGACCGCCGGCCCAGGAATATCTCATTCCCGAGGTGGAACGGGAGAAAGTGTTGCGCAGCACCTACCCCTTCCGGCCCTGCCCGGACTTGAACGCGGTGCGCTTCGACCTGCATGAGGAGAAATTCTTCACGGTCCGGGACTTCAAGGTGATTCGGGAGAATGAGCGGAATTTTCTGGTCAGCCCATACTATGCGCACAGCGGTGGGATGGTCATTGACTGGCTGGATGAGCCGCAGCAGGCCACCCAAACCTTGTTCTGTCCCTAGTTCAAGGCGGGCAGCTCGGGGGCAAAAAAATGGCCACGCTCCGAATTGAGCGTGGCCGCAAGTGTGTGGTACTTCACGAAAGGCAGTTGGGGATTATTTTTTCAGCGTCCGGCGGACGTTTTCGAGCTCACCCACGCTACCCAGCTTGACATTCTTGGCCGCGATGAAATCACTGTAAGCGGCCATGAACTCCTTGCCGGCCGGGCGCAGATCGAAATCTTCCGGATGGTTCAGGAAATGCTCGCGATGGACACGGCACCAGATCAGGCGTCCGTCGGTATCGATGTTGATTTTCGTGACCCCGAGCTTGGCAGCCTTGCGGAATTCATTGGCATCCACGCCTTTGGCGCCTTTCAGTTGCCCGCCGGCGGCATTGATGCGGGCCACTTCGTCCTGGGGGACGGAGCTGGAGCCGTGCATCACCAGCGGGAAGCCGGGCAGGCGCTTCTGGATGTCCTGCAGGACCTCGAAATGCAGCCCCTGGCTGCCGGAGAATTTGAAGGCCCCGTGGCTGGTGCCGATGGCGCAAGCCAGGCTGTCCACGCCAGTGCGTTCGACGAATTCCTGGGCTTGCGCGGGGTCGGTCAGCTTGGCATCTGCTTCGTTGACCGAGACATGTTCCTCAACGCCGCCGAGCTTGCCCAGTTCAGCCTCTACCACCAGGCCTTTGGCATGGGCGGCCGCCACCACCCGTTTGGTGGTGGCGATATTTTCTTCGAAGGGGCTGGAGCTGGCATCGATCATCACTGAGCTGTAGAAGCCGCTGTTGATGCAGTCCATGCAGGTGGCTTCATCGCCGTGGTCGAGATGGACCGCGAAGATCGCGTCCGGGAAGATTTCATTTGCGCAGCGGATGATGCCTTCCAGCATCAGTTTGTCGGTATATGAGCGAGCACCCTTGCTGATCTGGATGATGAAGGGGGCCTTGCTGGCGAGATTGCCCTGGAACAGCCCCATGCACTGCTCGAGATTGTTGATGTTATATGCGCCAATGGCATACTTCCCATAAGCGGCTTGAAACAACTCTTTCGTGGTGACAATCATAGCGGTTCCTTTACTTTTTTAGACCTCAGGGGGGAAAATATCAGCTTGCCGGATTGCTATTCCGTAGTTATGGATGTAATATAATACAGGTTTTTTTTTTGAAAAGCCGGGATGGAAAAATTGGCGGCATAAATACTGGAATTATTTTATTGGGTTCCAGATTGGAATTATTTTTTGGGCGACAAAGGGAAGTAACAGATGCGTTTTCAATGCAGTCACTGTAAAAGCGTGTTGGACATCGAGGATTGCGAATACG
>JAAYYJ010000048.1 GCA_012515455.1 Oligosphaeraceae bacterium | reverse complement strand
CGACTTATGTCTATGAAGAAAACCGCATCCGGGATAATTTCCGCCGGGCTCTGCGGGCCTTCAAAAAGTATTATCCGGATTTCCGTTTTTTCTATGCCATCAAAGCGAACAACAATTTAGCCATTGCCAACATCCTGCGCCAGGAAGGCGCCGGCATTGACGCCGCCAGCGTCAATGAAATCCTGCTCGCCCAGAAGCTCGGTTTGGGCGGAGAAGATGTGATGTTCAGCGGCAATTTCCTCTCCGATGATGACATCCGCCAGGGCTTGCAGAGCGGCGTGATTTTCAATCTCGACGACCCCGGGCTGCTGCCCAGAGTCCTGAAATTCGGCCAGCCGGAACTGCTCTCCTTCCGGGTCAATCCCGGATACGGGCAGTGCGAGGTCGGCGATTTCGTCTGCAATGCCGGTCCGGATGCCAAATTCGGGGTACATCCCGACCAGGTCATGGACGCTTACCGCCGGGCCAAGGAAGCCGGTGTAAAGCGTTTTGGCGCCCACATGATGCCCGGGTCGTGCATTCGTGACCCGGATTATTTCCGCTTCATCACCGAGCTGGTGATGGATATCATCGGCAAAGCCGCCCGGGAACTACACATCAATTTCGAGTTCATCGATCTTGGCGGTGGACTGGGCATACCTTACAAGCCCGGCGACTACACCCTGGATATTGACAAGGCAGCTGAACTGGTCGCTGCGGCCTTCCGGCACAAAATTGCCGAGTACGGTCTGCAGCCACCGCGGTTGATGATGGAGCCCGCGCGCTATTTTGTCGGCGATGCCGGTTATATCATCGGCACCGTGCATGCCATCAAGGATGGCTACAAACGCATCGTGGGCACGGATGTCAGCATGAACACCCTGGCCCGCCCGGCGATGTATGGCGCGTACCATCATATTTATGTCAATGGCCGGGAGAATGAACCGCGCCAGCCACTGGGACTCTGTGGACAGGTCTGCGAAAACACCGATTTCTGGGTCCGTGAGCGTCCCCTGCCACAAGGAATTTCCGAGGGTGATCTGGTTGTGGTCGAGAATGCCGGAGCTTACGGCTACGCCATGAGCTATCAGTACAACGGGCGGCTCCGTCCGGCTGAAGTGCTGGTCAACGGCAAACAGCACTATCTGATCCGCAGCCGGGAGAATATCGCTGATCTGGTGCGCAATGTCACGGTGCCAGAGCATCTTCTGCGCTGAATGCCGCCTGAGTTTCCCCTGCTTTCGGCTGCCGTGCGGAGACAATGTCAGCGCCATAATACCCAGTGGGCGGAAAAATGGCGGCTCTTTCGACAGTCCGGCGGTATGCTCCCCGCCGGCAGCAATGCTGAACTCCAGGCCCGCGTGGAGAGTTTCCTGCCCTGGCAGGATTTTGCGGCCTCGTTGCGACAACTGGCGCGCATTTTCCTGCCCGCAGAAGACTGGCTGCCGCAATGCCTGCAGCCGGGCTTGGCGTATTGCGCCAGTACTGAAATCCGCTGCTCCTTCGACTCACTGCTGGATTTCTGGCAGGAACTGCCTGACGCATTGGCGGGAAAGATCACTTTTTCTCCGGCTGAGCTGCTGCCGCTGTTTTGCGCCCTGGCAGACCAACAACGCTGCGGCACGGGATTGGGGCGATACCCGCAGCAGCAGGAGTTGTTCCGGCACCTGCTGCAGTCAGTGGGCCGGGGACCGCAGCAGCTCAACCTCCTGGACCTCGGCTGCGGAATCGGTTTCGGCACTCTGGAACTGCAGAAAATCGCCCGCCGCTGCGGTTTTGCGGACTTGCGGCTCTGCGGCCTGACCAGCGAAGCCCTGGAAGTCTGGATGGCCGAAAACCACCGCCTGCCACATGCACCCCAACGAGAAACCATCTGGCAGCAGGAATTTCCGGACGGACAGGCGGTTTTCCGCGTCGGCAAGGCAGAAAATTTTTCGTTGCCGGAGAAATTCAGTCTGATTTTCTGCAATGGCCTGGCCGGCGGGCGCTTTTTTTCCCGTCCTGAGCAACTGCAGGGTTTATTGTCCTGCTGCCAGAGACATCTGCAGCCCCAGGGGGCGCTCCTGATTGCTAACTCCTTCCACGCCGGCTGGCGCCCAAAAGTGGAACAGCTGCAGTCACTCGCCAGCCAAAACCGCTGGACGCTCAGCGGCGATTGGCAGAATCTCTGCCTCCGGCCACCAGCTGCCGAATGAGTAATGCTCCCCGCGGCATTACGCCGGCACGGCAGCACTGCCGCGGCAAAGATTTTACCGCAAAATACGGTGTTTTTGCGACCCGGATTTGCAAATAATCATTCAAGCTATATATTTATAAATCCACTTTACAAATTTTGTCTTTTTCAGTCAAGATATTATGGAGTAATCATAATGGCTACCAGTACATTTCG
>JAAYYJ010000502.1 GCA_012515455.1 Oligosphaeraceae bacterium | reverse complement strand
GATCGATTTGGAACTGGACAAGATCACCCGGCGCCTGCAGGAGAAAAACTGCAGTCTGAGCCTCGAGGACAGCGCCCGAGCCTTCCTACTGGAGAAGAGTTACAAGCCCGAGTGCGGCGCCCGGGAAGTCCGCCGGGTGGTGGAGCAGAGCCTGGAGGACCCGCTGGCCGAAAATATCCTCGGCCTGGATTTGAGCAACCGCGCCTGCACGGTCACGGTCTCGCAAAGCCCCCAGGCCGACGAACTGTGTTTTGCCATCGCCGCACAGGAGCAAAGCATCCCGGAGCCCCCTCTGACTGACGTTGTCGAACCAGGCCCGGAGCCATTGCAGCCGGTGTCAAGATAACCCCCGCACCATGACCTTTCAACTGACCATTCATCCCGGCAGCAGTTCCCCGGAGGATTCTTTTGCACCGGGACGGCTGGTCACATTCCCGCACCCCCAGAACGACCCGGTGCGCATCGGCGCAGGAGAACACTGCCAATGCCGCCTGCCGGACGGACCAGCTGAATGCCTGCAGATCAGCTGCGGCAGCACCGGCAAATATGCGGTCGAGAGCCTGCCCGGCTGCCCGGCCACACTGAATCAGCAGCCGCTGCTCGGGCAGCCGCTGCTGCGCAGCGGCGACTGGCTGGAAATCCCCGGCTGGAAAATCCGTTTTTTTCTGCTCTATCCGCGGGCCGGGCAGTCCTGGCGCAGCGACGCTCTAGGGCGTCTGACCAAGGCCGGCATCGCCTTGGTCCTGGCAGCGCAAGTGCTGCTGATCTTCATTCTACCGCATCAGCTCAAAGACGGCAACTTCTGGTACGGTCAGCAGCTGCGCCTGAGCATCGTGGAAAAGACCGATGACTTGCGCCGGGCCATCCGCAACTGCAGGAGCAGCGACCCCATTGTGCAAGCCTTGCTGGCCGAGTACGAGCAGGAGCTGCTGCGCCGGACCCGCTATTTGCGCCGCAACACCGATGCTTTGACCCGCCGCCAGCGCACCGATATGCTGACCGCGCTGAATCGAATTGAGCAGGACATCCTCCTGTTGGAGAAAGCGCAGCTGGTGCCGGTGCCACCAGCCTTGGACCTGGACCGCCCGGTGAAAGAAATAATCGAAAATATCGCCTATGAATAACCTCTGTGATTATCTGTCGGAATTCCCCCGCTTCCGGGTCGCAGTGCTGGGAGACTTGATGCTGGACCGCTATATCTGGGGCAATGCCACTCGCATTTCCCAGGAAGCGCCGGTGCCGGTGGTCGAGGTTAGCCGTTCCAGCGCAGTGCCCGGCGGCGCGGCCAACGTCGCGCGCAACGTCCTCTCCCTGGGCGCGTCCGCCCTGGCGGTAGGCTGCATCGGTTGTGATCAGGAGGGCGAAGAGCTGCGCCGGCTGCTGCTGCAGGCCGGTGCCGACATCAGCGCGTTGCAGGTCGACCCGGACCGTCCGACCACGGTCAAGACCAGAGTCCTGGCCGGGAACCAGCAGGTCGTGCGCATTGACAGCGAAAACAAAGCCGAGCTGTCCTCAACTCTGCGTCAGAAGCTGCTGCAGTCGCTGCAGCAGGAACTGCAATCGGGCGGCATTCAGGCCCTGATTCTGGAAGACTACGCCAAGGGCATTTTCGACCAGGAATTCATGCAGGCGGTCTGCGACTGCGCCCAGGCCGCCGGAATCTTCACCACCCTTGACCCCCACCCCACGCATCTGTTTTCCGTGCAGGGGTTGAAGCTGATGACGCCGAACCGGGCAGAAGCTTTCACCCTCGCCGGACGGCCCTTCCAGCCCAGCCGGGGGCTGCCGCTGGAAGACCAGGAGCTGCTGCGCGTCGGAGCCATTCTGATGGATATCTGGCAGCCGGAACTGCTGCTGATTACTCTCGGTGCCGAGGGGATGGCACTGTTTCGCCGGGACGCCGCCCGGCCTTACCACATCCCCACCGAAGCCCGCCAGGTCTTTGATGTGTCCGGTGCCGGCGACACCGTGATGGCGACCATGACCATGGCGTTGCTGGCCGGCGCATCCCCGGAGGAGGCCGCCCGCATCGCCAATGCCGCCGCCGGAGTAGTGGTGGGTTATGTCGGCACCGCCGCGATTGAAGCTCAGCCCCTGCGGGAGAGACTCTGCGGGCAGTCATAACCGAGACTTTTTCCCCTCCTAGCCTACAGCAACAGGAGCCAATAATATGCACCAACGCACTGTCGCGGTAATTCCCGCGCGTTATGGCAGCACTCGTTTTCCTGGCAAACCGCTGGCGCTGATCGCCGGCCTGCCGATGATTCAGCATACTTACCAGTCCACCCTGGCCTGCCCGGAGATAGCCGAGGTAGTGGTCGCCACCGATGACGAGCGCATCATGGCGGCAGTGGCTGCTTTCGGCGGCAAGGCAGTGCTGACTTCTCCCGACCACCAGACCGGCACGGACCGTATTGCCGAGGCCGCAGAGCAGCTGGACTGTGACCTGGTCGTCAATGTCCAGGGCGATGAGCCGCTGATGTCCGGTGCAGTTCTCTCGGCCCTGATCCGGAACATGCGCAGCACCCATGCGGACATGGGCACCGCCGCCGTGCCGTTTGCCTTGAGCGGCCGGGAACCCTCTGACAGCAATGCGGTCAAAGTGGTCATTGACCGCCGCGGCTACGCGCTGTATTTCAGCCGCGCACTGATCCCCCATCAGCGGGTCGGGGGGCAGGCGGTCGAGCCGCTGTTGCACTGGGGACTGTATGCCTACACGCGCGACTTCCTGCGCCAGTTTGTCAGCTGGCCGCAAGGACAGCTGGAGAGCTGTGAGATGCTCGAACAGCTGCGGGCTTTGGAAAACGGCGCCAGAATCTGGGTGCTGGTGACCACGGAACGCAGCGTGGGCGTGGATGTCCCCGAAGATATCACGCTGGTGGAAAAAATCCTGCAGCAGCACCGCTGACTGCCCCCCCCCCGCAGTACTTCCTGAAATACCCCACAACCCGAGTAAAAAACTATGAGCCTTGCTGAATTTTCCATCACCGAGAGCACTGCGGTAGGCGGTGCCAGGCTGCCGCTGATTATTGCCGGCCCCTGCGTGGCTGAATCTCTGGAAATCTGCCGGACTATTGCCGGAAAAGCCCGGGAAATCTGCCAGAAGCTGGGCTTCAGCTACGTCTTCAAAGCCTCGTTTGACAAAGCCAACCGCACCAGCATCAATTCTTTCCGGGGCAGCGGCCTGGACGAGGGGCTGGCGATTCTGGCCGCCATCAAAAAGGAATTCTCCTGCCCGGTGCTGACGGATGTGCACGAGCCCGGTCAATGCGCTGCCGTCGCTGAGGTCGCGGACATCCTGCAGATTCCGGCTTTCCTGTGCCGGCAGACCGATCTGCTCCTGGCGGCCGGCAACAGCGGGCGGGCGGTGAACATCAAGAAAGGGCAGTTTCTGGCCCCTGAGGATATGTCTTCAGTAATCCGCAAGGTCGAATCTACCGGCAATCAACGCATCCTGCTGACCGAACGCGGGAGCTGCTTCGGCTACCACAACCTGGTGGTGGACATGCGCTCGCTGGTAATCATGCGCAGCCTCGGCTGTCCGGTGGTCTTTGATGCCACTCACTCGGTGCAGATTCCCGGCGGACAGGGCAACTCCTCCGGCGGACGGCGCGAATTCGTGTTCCCGCTGGTCCGCGCCGCCGCGGCCATCGGCATTGACGCGCTGTTCCTGGAGACCCACCCCGATCCCGACCACGCCCTCTCCGACGGCCCCAATTCAGTCGACCTGGCCCAGCTGGAGACCATCTTAAGCTCATTGAAGGATATCGATGGAACAGTCAAGCGCAGCGCAAAAAATTAAAGTCGTAGTTCTGGATGTTGACGGTGTTCTGACCGACGGTGGCATTTCCTACGGTCAGGGCTCTGCGCACGAGAGCAAGTCTTTTTATGTCAAAGACGGCCTGGGGATTGCGATGTTGCGCCGTTCTGGGCTCCGGGTCGGAATTCTGACCGGACGCAGCTGCCTGGCGAACCGCCAGCGCTGTACTGAACTGCAGATGGACTTCATCAAAGAAAACAGCAACCCCAAGCTGCCGGCATTCCTGGAACTGCTGACTGAACTGGGGGTCTCAGCAGAAGAATGCCTGTATGTCGGAGATGATTTCGTCGACTGGCCGGTGATGCGGCGGGCGGGTGTCAGCGTGGCCGTGGGCGATGCGGTGCCGGAACTCAAACAACGTGCGACCCTGACCACCCTTGCGGCCGGCGGGCGCGGCGCCGTGCGGGAAACCGCCGAATGGCTGTTGAAACAGCAGGGCAAATGGGAGCAGGTGCTCTCTTTTTATGAATTCATCTGACTGCCCCAGGCACAGGACGCAGGCAAAAGCATACAGTAGGGATACCGGTACTATGCTTAATAAAATAAAAATTGCACTGCGATTGCTTTTTTGCTTTCAAGCGATATTTTGTCTCAGAGCCAAAGCGGCGGAATTCAACCTCAGTGAGAGTCTGATTTACCTGGACCATTTTACTGCCAACGGCATCTACCAGCCAGAAGCCAGCCGGGACCAAATCCTGCACTGGGCAGTCAGAGGCGAGCGGGCGACTCTGCAGGGACCGGAATGCAACCTCAGCGGCTTCGAACTTAGCGTACACAACCCAACCGAGGGGACCTACACTCTACAGTCACCCCAATGCGAATTCTCCCGCGCCAGTTTCGAATTCCGCAGCCCTGCGGCGGTTCTTCTGCAGGGCCGCGGCCTCCACATCTCCGGCATCGGCTATGATGTCTACGGCAAGGACCAGAACCTCCTGCTGGTCATCCGCAGCACGGTGCAAATCAATTTTCAGCGCCAGCGCTTCGCAGAGGGGCAAAAAAGCGCCGCCCCATTCCGCCATAAATCCCGCCCTAAAACTCCTCCAACCGCTGAAAAACCATGACCTCACCACACCCATCCTGGAAAATCCTGCCCTTGCTCTTGCTGCTGCTTCTGTCCCTGCCCGGACAGGCAGCAGACCCGCCAGCAGACCCGCCGGCGGCAGCGGCAAAAGAAGACCAGTCTCTGGACGACATCTCCATCACGGCCGAACGCATGGAGATGCAGCTGTCCGGACACACCATTGAACTTACCGGCAATATCCTGGTTCAGGACCAGACCATGAATTTGACGGCCGACAAAATGAAAGTGTTTTTGGACGAGGAAAATAAACTGCAGCGTATTGACGCCGAAGGCAATGTCACCATCCGGAAATTAAGCGGCTCAGAGAGCGCAACCGGCGAACGCGGCTCCTATAACGCTAAAAATGAGCAGATTCTTCTGGAAGGGAACTGTACCCTTTTTCAGGGTCGGAGCATTATGAACTGCGAGCAGATCATCTACGACCGCAAAAATCAGTCCATCGTCGCCAAAGGTAAAATCACTCTGAATATCCGGGATTTGAAAAATCGGCCCGGTCTGCCCTCGGGACTGGGCGGCGGCGGCGGGGCTACTCCGCCGGAGGGGAAGCCCGGCGGCAGCGGGGCAGCGCAGAACTCCCCCCGGGAACACTCTTCCGCCCCCCCGCCGTCCGACCAGGAGAAAAAATAAGCGCATGAGCGAGCCAGACGAATTTCTGCTGCAGGCTGACAACCTGGTGAAAATCTACAACCGCCGTTGTGTGGTGAACAAGGTCTCGCTGTGCGTGCGTCCCGGCGAAGTGGTCGGGCTGCTGGGACCCAACGGCGCCGGCAAGACTACCACCTTCTACATGATTGTGGGGATGATCCGTCCGGATGCCGGCAGCATCCGCTTCCAGGGCGAGGATGTCTCGCACCAGGCGATGTACATGCGGGCCAGGCAGGGAATGGGGTACCTGGCCCAGGAGCCCTCGATTTTCCGAAAACTCAGTGTCGAGGAAAATATCCTGGCGGTGCTGGAAACTTTATCACTTACCCCGGTTCAAAGGAAGGAGCGCCTCGCGGACCTGCTGAATGAACTGCAACTGACCCACCTGGCCAAACAGAAGGCCATGACCCTCTCCGGCGGCGAACGGCGCAGACTGGAAATCACCCGCACCCTGGCGACTGCTCCGAGCTTCATCCTGCTCGACGAGCCCTTCGGCGGGGTAGACCCCATAAACGTCTACGAAGTGCAGAAGATCATCGCTTCGCTGCGTGACCGCGGGCTGGGCGTGCTGATCACCGATCACAATGTGCGCGAGACTCTGGCCATAGTCGACCGCGCCTACTTGATTTGCGCAGGTGAGATACTGTTCTCCGGCAAAGCTGCCGATCTGCGCAATGACGAAAAGGCCCGTGAGGTTTATCTCGGGCCGAGTTTTCAAGACTGAAACGAGCCTTGGCAACTGACCTCAGGAAAGGAGGGAAACGACCCTGCAGTATCCCCGTCAATCATTCACCGCTGTTCCGCCGGCCGGCAGCGGCCGGGCAGCACAAAACAGGAGAATGCCTAATGGAAATGCTACTGAGTGCCAAACACTTCGAAATTGATGCCGAACTTCGGGAAGTGGCTGATGCCGCTGCCGCTAAATTAGCCGAGAAGCACAACAAGCTCAACTCCCTGCGCCTGGTCTTGAGCAAAGAGCGCAACTGGCACATCGCCGATGCGGTTCTGAACGGCAAGAACATCTCTCTGATTGCCAAAGCCCGGTCTACTGATATGCGGGTGTCCGTCAGCAATGTGGCCGAGAAACTGGACAAACAGCTGATGCGCTATTTCCAGCGCATCAAGTCCCTGGCCACTAAACCCGATCCTAAGACCAAAGACAAAATCTGGACCTCGGCAGAACTCCGGGAAGAAGCCGATGATGACGATCTCAGAGACGAAACTGGAGCCTGAGAGTATTGATGCTCTCAGAGAAAAAGCCTGAGGTCTGAGCGGGGCAGGACTGTTGCACCAGCGACCCGCAGCCGGGGCCGCCCCCAGACCCCCTGAGACCGCCTGAAACTGAAGCCCAGGCGGCCCGGAAATCTCCCCCCGGGCCGCCTTTTTCGTCCCCTTAACCGCACTGCCGACGGCGAGAACAAGAATCAGCTTATGGATATCACAGTAGTAAAATGCAGTTCCGGGCAACCCGCCAACCGGCCCTCCTGGGATGTCTATTTTCTCAAACTGGCGATGCTAGCCTCGGAGCGCGCCACCTGCCCCCGGATGCACTGCGGCTGCGTGCTGGTCCATGACCACCATGTGGTCTCCACCGGCTACAATGGCTCGCTGCCGGGCAGTCCGCACTGCTATACCGACGGATGCCTGGTGGTCGACGGGCACTGCGTGCGCACCAACCACGCGGAGATCAACGCCATCTGCCAGGCCGCCCGGCATGGTCTGTCCCTGCAGGGGGCCACGGCCTACATCACCAACATGCCCTGCACCAGCTGTGCCAAGGCCCTGCTCGCCGCCGGCATCACCCGGGTGGTGGTCTTCTCCGATTACCACGACACCCTGGCCGAGCGCTTCTTCACCGAAGCTAAGGTGGAGTTATGCCGCCTGGCCATGCCGGAGCGCACCATCCATTACGAGCTGGACAAATACAGTTCCGCCCGCCCCTTCGCAGAACCGCACTGCGACTGCCAAAAATAGCAACGGCAGTATGGACTGCGCCACAGGCGTGGGGCAGCTTGCTTTCGGCTCCTTCATCGACTTTACCCCCCAAAAACGAGACACTATATAGGTGATGCCCGTCACGACAGCATTTTCCCTAAGTAACGGAGCCATTCGTCCTTATATGCACCTCTCCCTGTTCGTCAATCTCACTGAAACAGACGCCGACCCGTCCGGGGAGCTGCAGG
>JAAYYJ010000047.1 GCA_012515455.1 Oligosphaeraceae bacterium | reverse complement strand
TGGATTCATCCGCGACTTCTTCAGCCGCAACCAGCTCAGCCAGTTCATGGATCAGACCAACTGCCTGGCCGAACTGACCAACAAACGTCGTCTCAGCGCCCTGGGGCCAGGCGGACTGACCCGCGACCGGGCCGGCTACGATGTGCGTGACGTGCACTCCAGTCACTATGGCCGGGTCTGCCCCATCGAAACTCCGGAAGGACCGAATATCGGCCTGATTTCCTCCCTCGCCCTGTATGGCCGCATTGACAACTTCGGCTTTATTCAAACACCGTACTGCCGCGTCCACAACGGCGTGGTCGGACTGGACGTCAAGCCGAAGGGCGGCAAGATTGTAACCAAGGATACAGGGGAAGTCATCAATCCCGCCGAGGGCATTGTGGAATATGGTCCGGACGGCAAGGCTAAAGTCTTCTACGAGGTCGACTATCTTACCGCGGACAAGGAAGAGGAGTTCGTGATTGCCCAGGCTAATGCCCCCCTCGACGCCAATCGCAAGTTCATCAATCCCACTGTCTTGGGAATTCACATCGGCGAGAGCGCCGAATTCCCCAGCGAGAGCGTGCAGTACATCGACATCTCCCCCAAACAGCTGGTCAGCGCCGCCGCAGGGCTAATCCCATTCCTGGAACACGATGATGCCAACCGCGCCCTGATGGGTTCCAACATGCAGCGCCAGGCCGTGCCGCTGCTGAAACCCGAGCGCCCCCTGGTCGGAACCGGCCTGGAACATATCGTGGCCCGCGATTCCCGCGCCATCATCACCGCCAGTCAGGATGGCATTGTGGCTTCCGCCACCGCCGAAGAAATTTATGTCACTGCGGACGGAATGATGCCGGCCCCAGATGCCCCGGCCGGGAGCTTCCAGCACTATATCCTCTATAAATTCCTGCGCTCCAATGCTTCTACTTTGGTGAACCAGCACCCCATCGTCAAAAAAGGCGACCTGGTGAAGGCCGGGCAACCCCTGGCCGACAGCTCCTGCACCGATCAGGGTGAACTGGCCCTGGGACGTAACGTGATGGTTGCTTTTATGCCCTGGAACGGCTACAACTTCGAAGACGCCATCATCATCAGTGAAAAACTCGTCCAGGAAGACACCTATTCCAGCATCCATGTCAGCTTGGAAGATGTGACTGCCCGGGAAACCAAACTGGGGGCTGAGGAAATCACCCGCGATATCCCCAACGCCGGCGAAGATGCCCTGCGCAACCTCGACACCGAGGGAGTTATCCGCATCGGTTCAGAAGTCAAGCCGGGCGATTTCCTGGTCGGTAAGATCACCCCCAAAAACGAGACCGAGTTGGCCCCGGAGGAACGTCTGCTCAAAGCCATCTTCGGTGAGAAGGCCGCAGATGTCAAAGACACCTCATTGCTGGTGCCCGGCGGCTGTGCCGGCATGGTCATGGACGTCCGGCTCGAGCGTAAAATCGATTATTCCAAAGCCAAAAGCAACAAAGCTGACTTCAAGCTCAAGCAGAAGGATACCGAGAACAAGTACAAGAACGAACACAGCGCCATCATCGACGACATGGTCAAAATGCTGAGCGAGCGCTTCCTGGGCCAGAAACTGCCTGTTCCCGTCAGCCACAAGGTGGATGGGCAGCAGGAGGAAATCATCCCTGCCGAACGCAAGATCACCAAGATGATGCTCAATCGTCTGGCCCACAGCCACGACGAGATCAGCATGAAGGACTGCGAGGAAAAAAACCAGATCGAGGATATTATCAAGAGCTTCCGCACCAAGCTGCGCGATAACGAGCAGTGCAAAAACGAGGCCCTCGCGCTATTGCTTAAGAATGACGGCAATGACCCCGGCAAGATTGTCGCGGTCAAAGTCTACATCGCCAGCAAGCGCCGTATCTCAGTCGGCGATAAAATGGCCGGACGGCAC
>JAAYYJ010000046.1 GCA_012515455.1 Oligosphaeraceae bacterium | reverse complement strand
TGCCGATATTGGCCTCCGGGACATCCACGCCCTCGTTCAGGACCTTGCTGGTTACCAGGATGGGGTAGTCGCCCCGCCGGAAAGCGCTCAGCATGTCGCGGCGTTCATTGATCTTGCTGTGGTGGGTCAGCACCGGCAGAAAGAACTGCTCGCCGATTTTATAGGCGGTGTGGTTGTCGGCGGTGAAAATGAGCACCCGGGCGCCGCGATGATACTGCAGCAGCTCCCAGATTTTGCGCAGCTTGGCCCGCCCCGAACGGGCGATCTGGCGTTGGGTGAAGTAAGCTTTCAGGGCAATGCGTCCCTCGGCATTGCGGGCACAGGCGCGCAGGAACAGCCCCCAGCCCTGCCGGGCATCCAGGCGGATGCGGTTTTGCAGCAGGAACTGCAGGTAGATATTGCGGTGGTAGTCGTATTGCTGCTGTTCATCCTCATCCAGCTCAACCGGGATGGTCTCGGTCTGGTAGGGTGACAGGACCTTGCCCTCCAATTCGTCAATCTCACGCCGGTAGCAGATTCCCCCCAGCAGCTCCGACGGGGGAGAGTCTTCACCCGGCGCCGCCTCGTCCGGGGTGGCAGTCAGCCCCAGGCGGAAGGGCGCGAGGCAGAGTCGGGCCAGCTGGCGGTAGACTGCGCCGCTGAGATGATGGCACTCATCGACCACCAGCAGCCCGAAGCGGCTGCCGATGAATTCCATCTGCAAGACAGCCGAATCGTAGGTGCTGACGGTGATCTCCTCCAGCTGGTGACTGCCGCCTCCCAGCATCCCAATCGGACAGGCGAAGGAACGCTCGAGCTGCTCCGCCCACTGGGCCAGCAAATCGAGAGTGGGCACCACCACCAGAGTCGAACGCAAGCATTGCCGGATGGCCTGCGCGGCGAGAAAGGATTTGCCGGTGCCGGTGGGCAGCACTACCACCCCCCGCCGGCCACCTTGACGCCAGCTTTGCAGAGCCTCAAGCTGGTAGGGGCGGGGCGGGCGGGGATCGTGCAAAGTCAGGGACAGCTCCTGATAGGTGCGAGCTTGGTCACGGTACGGAATCTGCTGCCGGTACAAATAAGTGATAATCGGGGCATAGTACAACGCCTCGGCGCGGTGGCAGGCGCTGCGTTCATCGTAACGGCAGTACGCCTCCAGACCTGGCGGCAGCGGGTCCGCGCCCGTCTCGAGCAGCAGGGTACCGTGCTGGAAAGAGATAGTCAGCATAGCCATAATCTGGCGGGTGGATTCAATCCAGCGGTGCGAGATGGGCGTCGCCGCAGGAGACCAGGGTCAGGCGTCCATCCGGCAGGCGCAGGCGCAAACGGCCGTCCGGGCTGATACCCTGGGCTTGCCCGGAGACTAATCCCGCCGGGGTGTCGAGAGTCACGTTCCTTCCGTAAAGCAGGTCGGCCGCCTGCCAGGCCGGCAGGAATGCGCCCAGGTCGCGGTCCTGCAGCCAGTGCTGGTAGCAGGGCTCGAACTGATTTAGGAATTCGGCCAGGATGCGGCTGCGGTCCTGTTCTTCGCCGCTGGCCATCCGCAACGATGTCGAGCGCAGCTGCAGTTCAGGCGGGAAGGCCTGCCGCGGGCAGTTGACATTCAAGCCGATGCCGACCACGACCTGCAGGCCGTACTCAGGGGTGATGGCACTCTCACAGAGGATGCCGCAGAGCTTCTTCCCCTCGAACAGCAGATCGTTGGGCCATTTCAGGCTGATGACCAGCTCGGGCACCACCGCTTTGAGGGACGAGTGCAGGGCCAGCGCCGCGAGCAGGGCGATTTCCGGAATCCGGGCGGAGGGCACAGTCGGACGCAGCAAGAGCGAGAAGGTCAGGTTCTGTTCCGGGGCCGAGAACCAGCTCCGGTCCTGCCGTCCGCGTCCGGTGGGCTGTCTCTCGGCCACTACCAGCAGCCCTTCCGGGGCACCGCGTTCCGCCAATTCGGCGGCCAGGCGGTTGGTGGAGGGCACGCTCTGCTCGTAAATCAGCTGCCTCCCCAGCATGCTGGTGCTCAGGAGCGGGAAGACATTGTCGGGGGTTGGTGCGCTCATGGCGGGACTCAGTGGGATCAATCCCGGCGTCCGCCCAGCAGTCCAGCCCGGAACAGGTAGTACAGCAGGGTGAGCAGGGCGCTGATGGCACTGGCGACGTAAGTCATGAAAGCGGCATTCAGGACGCTGGCTGCGTCGCTGGCCTCCGACGGGGTGACCAGCCCGCAGTTGACCATCGCCTGCTTGGCCCGGCTGCTGGCGTTCCATTCCACCGGCAGGGTCACGATAGTGAACAGCAGAGCCGCGGAGAACAGCAGGATGCCGAGTTTGACCAGGGCCATGCTGCTGAAGATCAGGCCGATGAAGAACAGCGGGTAGGCGAGCGTGCTGCCCAGATTGGCAACCGGCACCAGCGCAGTGCGCAAGCCCAGGAAAGCGTAATTGCCCGCGTGCTGCAAGGCGTGCCCGGCTTCATGGCAGGCCACCCCGATGGCCGAGAGGCTGGGCGAATCATACACCTCCGGGGACAGGCGCAGGGCATGGGCCCCGGGGTCATAATGGTCGCTGAGAAAACCGCTGACCCGCTCGATGCGCACATTGTGCACGCCGGAGCGCTGCAGCATTTCCGAGGCGGCCTGGGCGCCAGTCATGCCGCTTCTGGCTGTGACTTTAGCATAACGGGCGAAGGTGCTCTTGACGTAGAATGAGGCCAGCATGGCAAAAAGCAGGCCGGGCAGAGCGAAAATAAAATATACGGGATCGAGCATCATAATGCATTTCCTCCATCATTATGCCGCAGGGCAGGAGTTGGTTATTGCAGGAAATCCAGCACCAGCGGGATGATTTCCTGCGGGTCGTCTTCCAGCAGGTAATGCGAGGCGCCCGGGAAGCTGTATGCCTCCGCCGCAGGGAAAAATTCGGTTTTCCAGCGTTCGAAGAAGCGCATATTGAAACAGAAATCTTTCTCGCCCCAGCAGAGCAGTATCTGGCGTTCCCGCAACAAGGGCAGGCGGCTCTCAATCTCCTGCAGGGTCTTCCAGGTGGGATGACTGGGCCGCAACGGGATGTCCTGGGCAAAACGCTGCGTCGCTATGCGGTCGCGGTAATTCTGGTAGGGGAAACGGTACCCCGCTTTTACTGCCGGCGGCAGCGGTTTGGCCGGAGCCATAATCAAGGCCATCTCCACGAAGGCATTCAAGCCGCGCACCAGGAAAGCTCCCAGGAAGGGGCAACGGACCAGGAAGATGCGCTTGGGGCAGTCATCTGAGAGATAAGCCGCAGTGTTCATCAGGATGATCCGCCGGATTTTCTCCGGGTGCCTGGTCGCGTAGCCCATTCCCACCCCGCCGCCCCAGTCGTGCAGCAGCAGGTCCATCTGGGGCAGCTGCAGTTCCTGGTCCAGCAGCTGCTCGAGGTTGTCGATATGTTGTTCCAGGTGATAGGGCCAGTCCTGCGGTTTGTCAGAGAGGCCGCAGCCGAGATGATCCGGGGCTATGCAGCGCCGGCCGGCTTTGGTGCCGGCCTGGATCACCTCGCGGAACATGAAGGACCAGGTAGGGTTGCCGTGCACCATTACCAGCGGGAATCCCTCTCCCTGGTCAACATAATGCTGGCGGTGACCGCCAGCGGTGCGCTGGTAACGTGACTGGAAGGGATATAAAGAGCGCCAGGTATCGTTGCTTGCCATGATATTTGGTCAGATCAGAACGGTGAAGAATGCGATTGCCAGAGCAGCTCAGAAGAGCTGGTTCAGCTCAGAGATGTATCCTTGCGCCAGGGAAATGATTTTCAGGGCCACGTAGATCACAATGACCATGTAGATCAGCACCGGCAGGACCGCCGTCAGGCGTTCCTGAATCCGGGCGGCTTCGTCATTGAACAAATCGGCCAGTCTATTGGCATAGACATCCAAAGTGCCGCTTTGTTCCCCGGTGTCAAGCAAAGCCAGGATCGGGGTGGACATATCGCGGCGGCTCTGGATGCGCCCGTAAGACTCCCGGAACGACAGTCCCTGCTCGAGAATCAGCGGCCGCAGTTGCAGAAAACGGTCTCGAAAAGCGCGGTTATGGCAGCAGCCGGCGGCAATATCGATGGTGCGGGCCATATCCAGGCCGGCGGTCAGGCACAGCGACAAGGCTTTGAAAAAGCGGGCGGTCTCCAGCCGGTGCTGCAGGGTCCCGAACACTGGCAGCAGCGCCAGCAGCTGCCCGAACAGCGCGTACTTGCTAAGCAGCCGGTACGCGTTTTTGCCCACCAGGTAGATGGTAAAGGGGGCCAGCAGCCGGACTATAGTCGCGATGACGATCTGGGAAATCTGCTCTCGGCTGGTGAAGGCGCTGATCAGCCCCAGCAGGCAGTTGGCAACCAGGTAGATGAATATCGGATAGAGCAGACCGGTGATAATCTTTCCGCGCAGGCGGACCTGCTGCTGGAACCAGTCAGCCAGGGAACGCAGAGTCTCAGGAGTCCGGCCGCATGATTCACCGGAGAGCACCAGATTGCATTCGAAGGTGCTGAAACAGGGGCTGCCGCGCATCGCCTGGGAGAACCCCGCGCCGGCGTCCATCGCCGTCTGCAGCTGGCGGGACACCCGCTGGAAACGTCCTGGGAAACGCTGCGCCAGGGCTCGCTGTGTCGGCACCCCGGCTGCCAGCAGCGTGGCCAAGCTATGGTAGAATTCTATCTTGTCCTTGAGTAAAGACATCAGCAGTGTTATTGATGCGGTTCCAGCAGATCACGGATGTACAACATCGTCAGCAGCTGTGCATCGAGGGCATGGCCGGCTTTGTAGGAAGTGATATGCCCGGCCAGGCGTCCGTCCTCGTGCAGTGACAGCGCAGCCAGCAGGTCCAGGCAGGCGCGGTGCCAGACCGCCTCGAGAGATTTGCCTTGCTGGGTGAAGGTCGGTTCGTTCAGATACTTCTTCTTGCCGGCAATCAGGATGTTCTTGCGGGTGTAGCCGAGATTGCGGGTGTCGGCGAACAACTTGCCGATGGTCTGGCAGTACAGCATTTCGGTAGCCGAGCAGTTGGTGCGCGCTTCACAGCCGAACCGGAATACCTCCGGGGTCAGAGTGAACTGGATGCGTTGCTGGCCAATGACATTCGGGAAGTCGATCGCGACATCCAGGCTCAGGCGGCAGTCCCCGGCGGGAGCCGGCTGGAAGAGCAGGAAACCATCCCGGTGATTCATGATGGCCACCGGCTCCTTCACGGTCCAATAACGCAAGGGCCGCTGGCGGTCTTCTTTCAGACCGGCCTGCTGGATCGCTTCCACCAGGGGCAGACTGCCTACGTCAAACAGCGGCGGGTCACCGGTTTCCAAAGAAATCAGGCTGTTGTCCAGGCCCAGTCCCAG
>JAAYYJ010000006.1 GCA_012515455.1 Oligosphaeraceae bacterium | reverse complement strand
GCGGGAGTGCAATCTGCCCCGGAATAGTCGCGGCCTAAAACGGACATGTTGTCCAGACCAGTCAGCAATCACCGCAGCTATTTTTTGATTCTCGAATAACCGGGGCCTGTGACACGACCAATTTTTATCGCCTAGCAGGTGCACAGGAAGGGTGTTTTTCCACCAATGAAAAAAATAATAGCCGAAATTGTGGTTGCAGTCTCTATGGAACTTATGGCCTGTACGGCGTGGGTGACGGCGCCTGACGTGAGTGCCGGCGGAAAATTATTCATTCATAAGACCCGGGATTGGGGAGCGGGGAAAGAAATTCCTGTCACCTTGCAGTATACAACAACACCTGGCGGGAAATATCGGGTACTGGCATTCAGCCCCTATATGCTCTTCAACGAAAAAGGTTTGGGAATGATTGACTTAGCCTTGCCCAAGACTAAGGATTATCCACAGGATGAAAATACAGTGCAAAACATCGGCACTACCATGCAGAAAGTCAGTTTTTTCTGTGCGACTGTGCAGGAGGCATTGGAAAAGTTGACGTCCATGACCCAGGACGGCAGCAACCCGAAGACAGATACTTACATACTCTGCGACACCAAGGAAGCAATCATCGTGGAGATATCTCCCAAACATATTGCATCCCAGATCATAAGAAGGGGCGTTGCTGTACACACCAACCATTTCATTTTCCCGGAAATGGCTTATCTTTCCAAAGGCACCGTAGAAGGCGCCATTAAGTCTGCCACGCGGCTTTATGTGACCACCGGACAATTAACCGGCAAAATGAACGAACACGACAAAATCAGCATCGCAGATTCAGTTGCTGTCGCCCGTTTTCATGATGAAAAATACCCAAATATGTGCCCATTTAGAAACAGCACTGTATGTGCATCGGACTATATCCCTGACGCCGAGTACCCCGATGTGCTGGGCACTGTGAATATTATTCCTGGTCCACCTTGCTATGCTGTAGCCATCCCCATTCCAATAGGTATCAAAACAATACCGGCAGTATTGGAAAATGGTGATTTTGGCAAACTTGCCTATAAACTCAAGCGGAGTAAAATAGAGGAAATGTCAGTGCAGGAAAAGTTCCTGCCCCTGGAAGAGAAGTTCCGCCAGGAATACGAGGTGACATTGGACACGGCCAGGAAACTGCTACAGGAAAATAAGCGGGAAGAGGCGTTGGATTTGCTGCAGAAATTGACCGATGAGCAGGTCACCGAAGCGTATGGCCTCATGCAGGATATTCTGGAACAATCAGGCAAATGACCGCGCCTTGCCAAGACACCGCTAATAGCGCGGGATGGGCCCCGGACACGCTTAAAATTGAGAACAAGGGGGTTTGGTGGGTTGCCTGCCATTGTGTTTTAAGGGTGCAGGTGGTGCCATTGCTGGCTGAGTTGTATCAGAAAAGCGCACTTAATTTTGGCAATTGTGCGGCACCTCTTGACCCAAATTGCGCAGGAAAAAGTGGGCATAATATCACTGCGATGGTTTAAGGAGCATAGCCATGACCGAGAAAACATTACATATAACCAGCGGCGACATGGTGGGTGCGAATCTTGCCCGGGCTGGCCTGGGCAAGGAAATCTTGGTCTGGCACGATGTGCTGTATGATGGCAGCCGTTGTGCCGGCTGGCCGGATGAGGAAACTATCACCGCCAGGACCGAGTTTTTGCTTCGGGTGACGGGCGGGGGGCTCAGCCGCGAGCGTCTGCTGGCGGCGGTTCGGGGGCAGTATCAGCGCTTGGCCGGTGCTGGTGAGTATGATCACCTTGTACTGTGGTTTGATGCCTGCCTTTTTGACCAGTCGATGCTGGTGCATCTGCTGACCTGTCTTAGCCAGAAGGGTATCCATAACCTGGAACTGATCGAGGTGGCGTCCTTCCCGGGGATTGCGCCATTTCATGGGCTGGGCCAGCTCAGTCCGGAGCAACTGGCCTCCTGCTATGAGCACCGGCGGCCAGTTTCCCCGGCGCAACTTGACTTTGCCTCGCGGGTCGACCGGGCTTTTGCGGAACACGACCTGGCCGCCTGGCGTGAGATTGCGGCTATGCCTTCGGCCACTCTGCCCCATGTACCGCCAGCGATGGCGCGGAGACTACTGGAAGAACCGGATGCTCAGACCGGCTTGGGACGCCTCGAAAGCCTGGCCTTGGCCGCAGTCCGCGCCGGCTGCCATGACCCGCTTCAGATTTTTCAGGCGGTGAGTGCTGCTGATACGGCACCACAGTATTGGGGCGACACTACGTTGTGGGCAGTTCTTAACGGCTTGGCTGAACGTCGACCGGCGTTGTTGCGCATCAGTGGCCCGGCGGCGCGTCTGCCCCAATGGGAGAGCTCTTACGATCTGACGCGATTTTTTGTCGCAGCTGTACCATAAGCAGCCAAATTGCGGTCTCTTCAAACAATCACTGGCGGAATATATTTCAAGGCGTTGTAAAATTGCTGGTCTCATGTTACCTGCTGCAGACAAAGCCCAACGCGGTGCTATATTCAATTGCATGACAGCCACCACGGCCAGGCCCTGCACAGCGGCGAGGTGTTCGGAGACAGCATCGACCGTATCATCGACTTCGAAAACGGCGCCGTCGCAGAATTGGCCGGCAAAATAGTCCGCCTGGAAATCGTGCTGCGTGACGCCGATGTGTTTTCGTTCCAGTTCCAACCGCGAACGCCGCAATAACAGAGCGGGAAACGAACCACCGCAACGGGCAGCGGCAGCGAACCACCGCCAGGGCACAGAGCATAATTTGGTCGCGGCCTGCAGTTGGGGACCTGGGGCAAGAGCTTGCTCTTCTCCTGGTTTTTGCGTTGCTGCTCGCGCAATCTTTTTTGGCGCAGAGCAAAGGGCGAAGTGCCGCTGCGGCGCCCGGCCAGGGTTCTATTGCCATTCCAAAGCCGTGCGATTGATGAGCATATTCTGCCATTCGGTCGAGAGGGAAGCAAATCGGGCTGACCAGCCGGAAATACGCACCACCAAATTCGGGAAACGGTCTGGGGCCTTTTGTGCGGCTCGCAGAATATCGGGATTTACCGTGTCAATTTGAAGATAAAAACCGCCTTTGTCCAGGAAGACGTGGAGCACCTGAGCCAGCAAATCGGCTCCTCCGGGGAGTTTGCGGATTCCGGCAGCCAGGCGCAGATCAAGCGGGCAGCCGTTTGGAGTTTGCGTAAAATCCATCCGGCAGTACGAATTCAAGACTGCGGTCAGGGGCGACTTATCGGTTCCTGGCGTGGGGCTGAGATTCGGGGCGAGATATTCATGGGCATGTTTGCCGAAGGCAGTGGCCAGCCGCTGCGGGGCAAAGGCGATTTCCCGTCCGAACGTGCTGACTCCGACCACGGTTTTGACTTCATTGACCTGCCCCACCCGGCTGAGAATTTTGCAGCAGTC
Source organism: Oligosphaeraceae bacterium (assembly GCA_012515455.1). Taxonomy (GTDB): domain Bacteria; phylum Verrucomicrobiota; class Lentisphaeria; order Oligosphaerales; family Oligosphaeraceae; genus JAAZIZ01. The sequence continues at coordinate 7,292 of JAAYYJ010000006.1, read as the reverse complement.
GTGGAATACTTTTTGCAGCACTGCATCGGCCTCGGGATTATCGTTCCCGTAATAGGAAAGCGAATGGGCAAATTCCAGGCGCAGAGCTTCGTTGTCCTGCCAGTCATTTTTCAGAATTTGAACCAGCTCCGGCAGGGTGATTCTTTTTTTCTCAAACACTAATTTCTGAATAGCGAAAAGACTGTTAGCCACATCGGGCAATCCGGCCATGTGCAGTCCCTGCAAGATATATTTGGCCCCGTTCAACGAATAGGAGCAACCGTACGCCCGGCAGGACGGCATGAGGAGAGAGAGTACCACATCGGCATGATCGTATTTAATGCTGGGATAACTGCCCGGGTCCGCAATGTTTTTTCCGGCGATTGCCCGGTTGTCCAGCACAGATTTTCGCACTTTTTCCGCTTGCCTGCGCAAACCCTGCAGGAAGAGATTGTAAAGTTGGTTGCAGTCTGCGGGTATCTGGTCAGCAAAGAGCGCTTCCTGAAAGGGCATCAGCACATCGATGGGCTGGTAGGAAAAACGGGTCTGCCCGGGAATAATAATCTCCCAGCAGCCGTCGTTGCTGAAATTGCCTGCATCGCGACCGGTAATCCCGATCGTTGCCAGGGCTTTTAAGACCACCGCTTCGTTATATACGGAAACGATTCCGCCACCGAGCAATTGTATCTCTGCAATCCGGCGGAACAGACGCTCTGAGGTATGTTTGTTCAGACGCACCGTGACTGGATAATCGCTGATATGCAATTCTTCGATGATATCGAGAACGAGGAATGTCACCTCGTTCTCGATCTGTTCTCCGTCGGCATTGATTCCGCTGAGGATAATGTTTTGATAATTTTGCGCGTCACCGGAACCGGGCTTCTGGGTTTGATTATTGGTCAGCAGTCCGAAACACCATTCTGTGCCTTTGATCCAGAAATGCGCCAGGTATTCGCGGGCATCGTCAAGCGTGATCCGGCTGTTTTCCAGGTCTGCTTGCAAATAAGGAAACAGGTATTCATCAATGCGACCAAGCCCGGACCAGTTGCCGCAAATGCGCTGGAAGGCAAAAAAAATCCATAACGACTGTACGGCTTCCGGGAATGACCGAGGAGGGTTTTCCGGAACATTTTCCAGCCTGGAAATAACCTGCAAGAGATTATTCCGGTGTGCTTTTCCAGCCGGTGTCTGCAGCAGAGTCCGGCAGGCATCGACATATCTACCGGTCCAGAGCCGCATCGCCCTGATGACCTCCAGCAGACCTTCGTAAAACGGCTGCTTACAATCAGCCGCAGCGGTTTTCAGAGTCAGGATTTCCTGCTCCAGCCCGGCCAGGCCCAAACGCAGGGCATTGCCGAAATCAACCGTCGTATGGCTGATTGAGCGTGCGTTTTGGCCGGACACCGTGAAACCCGGGCACAGGTGATTAAATGCTTCGATATTCGAGGCATTGCCGGCCAGGAGTTCTTCAGGCAGGAGATAAATCCGGCTCTTTTGCGCTGTCAAGACGGCATTTTTGCCATGCCGGATTTCTGGCGCGGTATCCTCCGGCAGCTGAAGATCGCTCAGCGAAAATCCGCAGGGTTGCAGCCGGAAGCGAAATTCACCGGCCAGATAGCGTTGCGCCAGATCGCGGGTTTCTGTACTCAGGCGGTGCATGGCCTGTGGGTTCAGTGGGTTTAGATTAATCCCAGGCATCCGTATTTTCCCGAAGGTTTTGCCCAGCCATATGGTTCGGGAATACTCTAATCGTCTTTGTGCTCTTTTTCCACTCCGGATTCTGAAATTCATACAGATTCCTGCTACATAGGCATCTTCGAAGCAAGGACTTCTCCGCAACGGAAAAGACCGGACACCCTCTGGGGTCTCCTTGCTCAACCTATCCGCCAGCTGTCCAAGGCTTGGCATAAAGCACCCGCCGCCGGGTGTTGCCGATGGCGCTCAATGCCACCGCACACTGCCGAACCCAGCCGGGGATGGGCCAGGGAATTACAGAAAACAATCCTCACTCCCCAAAAATTGACTTGACATTGCCTGAACTTAAATTATGGTAGTATAATATGTTCAACATATAAAGACGGACCATGATTGCTGCGAACAAAAAAACAGCGCTGACTTTAGCTGATGATGTGGAGAATCTGCTGCTGGATTACATGCGCCGGAATCATCTTTCTGCGGGCGACTCTTTGCCGAAGGAAGAGGAGCTGGTGGAACGTCTGCAGGTCAGCCGTCACATTGTTCGGGAAGGGCTGAGCCGTCTGAAAGCGCTGGGTCTGATCGAGTCGCGGCGGCGGCGGGGCATGGTCATGCAGCATCCCGGTCTGTTCATGGGGCTGAAGAAGCTGGCCAAGGCGGAGCTCATTCCGGATTCCGGACTCCGGGATCTGCTGGAGATGCGAGTCACCATTGAATTGGGGATGTGCGTTTATATTTATCAACGCAAAACGCCGGTCCAGATTGACAGACTGCGCCGTTTTGCGGGCTTGCCGGAGCAGTATACTCAACCCAAGGAACTGGAGATTGCTTTTCATACAGAACTGGTGAAGATTGCCGGGAATGCAGCGGTGAATCAGTTCAGCGACATTCTGGCAGTGGTTTTTGAACCGATTATCAGCCATCGCAAGCTCGAAGGGAGAACCTCAACCCATCAGGATATCTGTGACACCCTGGAATCCGGTTCCCTGGCGGATTTCCGCAGAACCATGGAAATCCATCTGGCACCCTACACCGAGAAGCCGCTCATAATCTGATTTTTCCCCGGCCATGTTTGCTGCCGCTGACTCCGGGCGAAGACTGAATTTTACTTTTTCAACAACAGTACCCAACTGTGAATCCCCATAACAAGGAGTGGTAAAATGAGCAAATTAATCACCAAAAGACTCTTGCACGGCCAATTATTCACACTAATTGAACTGCTTGTCGTCATTGCGATTATCGCCGTTCTTGCCTCAATGCTTTTGCCGGCCTTGCAGAAAGCGCGCGCCAGTGCACGGAACATCAAATGCGTGGGAAACTATAAAGCTTTGGGCACGGCCATTATTATGTATCTTGCTGACAATGCAGATGTGCTGCCACCATATAAGACCAGGGAGAACGGCACGACCGTGCGCGAATTTATGAGTCGCTACTCGCCTCAGCAGCAGATTGCCGTGTATATGAATGAGATGATTGTCAACACCACTGCAGTTGCGGAAAACACTCAGATTGGTCGTGGTAACAGCCCCTTCCGTTGTCCGTCCATCCCTCCTGGATACACTAACTCTACCATGGCGGTCAGCAACCGTCTCTTCAATAGCGCTGTCGACGGTGAGAGTGTCGGATGCTTCCGCTGGATCATCCAATGGCAGAAGCCGGCTATGACTTGTCTCGCCACAGAGGGCGCAGTTACTGCCAGCTACAATGGCGATGCAGCAGGCAATATGTTCCAGTACTGGCACAATCTCCGCCAAAATGTTGTGTATTGCGATTTCCATGTCAGCAATCTGAAGGCGATTCCAGTCTCAAAATCGGGTTATCCCGGGTATCACACCTCGGCCTGGACGTCCATTTTCTGGAATCCAACCGGCTGGGATACTTATGTCCCCACCTTTACCGCACCCGTCTATTGAGAGAACTTTCGCGTACGATGAAAATTATACTTTTTTTATTTAGTCTTTCTCTGGCCGTCAGGGCGGCAAATCTTCTCCCCAATGGCAGTTTCGAGTATGGTGCGGACTTGGCCTGGAACCGGATGCACGACCTGCCATATCTGCCGGATAAAGCCTGGAAGCAGGATGATGCGCTGGCTTTCCACGGCAAGTATTCCCTCGCCGGCGAGGGCTCCGCGACTTTGCTCATCCCCCTGGAGGCGAATCCGCGCAACGGCTGTTTCTCCATTTATGTCCAATCCGAGGCGCCGTTGGAAGTGTTGGCGGAAGCCTTTGCCTATACCAATGCCAAAGCCGAGTTACAAGCGCAGACGACCTTCCAGGCAGGTCCCGACTGGCGCCGCCTGGTACTGAAAGTAAAGCATGCCAATAATTTGCGCAGCGGTAATTTCGGGCCGATGTTCATCCGCCTGACTGGCAAGGGTGCAGGCGTTTTGCGCTTTGATGCCGCCCAGTATGAATATGGCCAGATCACGCCCTATACGGAGTGGAGCCGGCCAGACTTCCCCGCTGACCAAGTTCGAGACGGGGACACGACAACACAGAACACTGCGGAGCTGCAGGCAGCTGGCCCTGCCACACCGCTTCCAGCACCGGTCGCCTTTACCGTTTCGAGCCGTACGGATACGTCGCTGGCGCCTGTGTCGGTGGTCCTGCCATTTGCCTGCGGCGCCTGGGCAGGGACAGGTTCGCTGGCAGTCCAGGCGACGGATGGGCGTGCCTATCCTGCTCAAAGCAGTGTTTTGGCGACCTGGCCCAGAGACGGCAGTTGCCGGGCCTTATTGGTGCATTGCCAGGTGCCGCTGGCAGCGGGCCAAAACCACTTCACCGCCGTATCTGCTTCCGCACAGCAGGCTGAGCTGCTCGAGGGCGTGCCCTTGCTGGCGGCGGGCGAAGGGGGAATGGTGTCGCATTTGGCTTCTCCGGCGCTGTCATCCCTGTGGCGTAATGCCCAGGTCGTGGTGAAAGATATCACTGACCAGGTATATCGGGCCAGGCTGGGACAAGCCACCGATTGCCAGGTCGTAGAGAATGGTCCGCTCTATGCGGTACTGCGCCTGCGTGATGTGCTGGTGAGCGACTCGGGAGAGAAAGTGGGGTTCTATGTGGCGCGACTGTTTTTCCATCGCGACCGGCCTGGTTTTCGGCTCGAATTGTCTTTTACCAATCCCCAGGCCGGGTCTATTCTAGTCCTCAAGACCGCCAAGGTACTCCTGGGCAAGGGCGCCGGACAAGTTTCCGCCTCCTGCTTTAAGGGCAAAAACCCAAGCGATAAATTCCCCCTGCCCCTCGAACGCTTCGCTCAGATTGGCAGCGGCAAGGTCCGCCTTTTGACCACGCAGCCGGCTGAACGACATCCCACCTGCCTGGAAGAATTTGCCGATGGCTCAGTGTCCGGATGCCTCTGGCCGGAACCATGCCGCCCGCTCATTCTGACGCCGGGGCAGACCATTCTGCGCGAATTCACCGTGCTGGAAGATGACGCAGCCCTGGCGGCATTCACTGCCGCACCAGTGGCTTTAGCCTCGCCCGCTCAACTGGCCGCAACCGGATTTTTGACCATCCCGTTCGGTGTGCTGGATGAGAGCAAGTACCCGTATATCACCGCCAGGTTGAAGCCATCCCCCGACGATCGGTACGGACGTGAAAAGACCCTCAGCAGCGATTTGCTGGGGATGTTCAACTACGGTGACGTCCGTGGCGATGGCGGGTGGGGGAATCTGGAATCGTTCCTGGATTTTTCCTCCATCCTCCGGGCCCTCGTCTTCAATGATCTGGAGGCCCTGGAATTCGCCTTCGACCGGGCGGTACATTACCGGGACGTGGATACCATTGAGGGCAGAAACCACTATCATTTCCCGAACCATAACGGGGGCTCAGTCGATACCAGCCACGCCTGGCCCCAGGGATACATCCTCCATTTTCTCCTGACTGGCTCGCCCCGCTCCGGGGAAGTGGTCAGACAAACGATGGAGCGGGCCCTGGAAATCCCCTTGACAGAAAAAAGTATCGATGGCGCCCGTTCGCTGTCCCGCTACTTGCTCCTGCTGGTGGACCTCTATGGAGCCTTGGGAGATGCACGCTTGCGGGACCGTTTCTACGCCCAAGTAAAGTATGCCACCGCGCAGAATTTGGGCGGGGAGCGTCACGATGATACGCTCTTTCCCTGGGGAGACCGCCTCGACCCATACCAGGTCTGGTACGGAGCCTGTGCCTTTATGCAAATGTACAACCTCACCGGCGACGAAATTTGCCTGCAAGAATTCCGCCGCGAAATGGACGCGTCCTTGAACCGCCAGTTTTTCTTTCTGGACCTGCGGGAAACGTGGCCTAATCGTGACCCCGAGGAGCTGTGGCCAATACAACTTGGCTTCCATAGCCGCCATCGAGGCGCTCTGATTTACCCCCTGCTCGTCTTCCGCAGCCAGGTCGAGAACAATGACCAGTGGCTCGAATTGGCCCGGAAAACCTGCTACGCCGACTACCATAGCGGCTCACATCGCATTGACCCGATGGATATTATGCGGGCCGCGATTATGCTGGAGCAGTGCCCGCCTGAGGATGATTTGCGCCAGGAAGCCGCTAACCTGGTGCTTTCCGGAGCCGCACCGGCACTGCTTAATGGCGATTTCAGCCTGGATGCAGAGTGGTTCCGACACTGGCATTTGCCCGCCAGCCGGCAAATGGGCTTCGACGAGGCCATCAAGGAATGGCCGTTGACCGGCAGCGGCGATGTCAAGGCGATTTCAGCTCCTCGAGAGAAATTGTCGTACAAGGTCAGTCCCTGGCGGTATTATTCGCGTCTTTTCGGCTACCTTGACCGCGAGGAGTTCCACCTGGCGCCGCCCTCGCTGCGCGTCTGGGTCACCTCGCAATGGGCACTTGGGCGCGGCACCTGGGTCGAAAGCGCCAAAGTGCGCCTGGAACCAGGTCAATGGCTGGTCCGCGGCGCTTATAAACTGGACGGGAATACTGCCGACTATTGCTTCGGCCGCCTGCACTTTTTTCATCCTGGCGAGGATGCTATGTGGCTCTCTTTCAAACTGAAGGATAAGGCAGGCGAAGGGACTCTGCGGGACGAAGGGCTCAAACGCAGCACTTTGCTGGCACCATCGGTCAGCATCGCCGAGGCCGGGAAACCGGGCTGGCGGGAATTCACCTTGCGTTTTGAGAACCGCCAGACCGGCATTGCCACCCTGCGGATGTACCTCTATCTGCAACCGGATAAGCAGGACGCCCTGATCCATCTCGATGATTTCACCCTGGAACGGTTGCCTTAACCAATGCTGCTCCTCCCTGGCCTGCCTGGTTCAATCATCTGGAATTAGTGGAGTTGACGCCAAAATGAGCCCTCGCCTGAATCCCGTACAAGTCGCCATCCTCAGTTCAGGGGAACCTGACAGCGTGATCAATGTTGCGCTGATCGACCGCCTGCTGGAAAATGGTGTGAATTTCACCGGCTTTCGGGAAAACTGCCTGCCGCAGCATTTTTCGGATGACCTGCTGCAGTACCCGTTGCTGCTGATCAACCGGCAGAGTCTGCAAGCGCTTACAGCAGAACAGCGACGACAGCTCGAACAATATGCTGCGGAGCACTTTGTGTACTGCTTCGACTATCTCCCTGCGACAGCCAGCCGCATGGAAATCAATTTGCACATGGAAATC
>JAAYYJ010000501.1 GCA_012515455.1 Oligosphaeraceae bacterium | reverse complement strand
TTGGCGATGATTCTTCTAAAAGTGGTATGTTCGCCGCCGCGCACTTCGGCGAAGAGTCGCTCCATGTAGCATTCGTATTCGCAGAAAAAGATATGCCGAGCCTCTTTCTTCAGGTACACCCCGCCGTTGTCGGGATTCGTCTCGAAATGCTCCTTGCGCAGCAGCTTGTGGTTCAGGAGATTGAGGGCGAGTAGATCGCAAAGCGGTGCCCGCAGCGGTTCGATGAGGTCCTGTACCAGCGAGGCCCGCCCGAGAGAGATTTCGTGCAGGAATGCGATGGCCGGATCCAGTCCGGCGGTATGGATTTGGGCATCAATTTCGGCTGCCAGCACGGAGTATGTCCAGGAGAGGATGGCATTGGCTTCATCGCGTGGGGGCCGGCGGTTCCGGTTTCGGAAGGGCATATCTACCGGGAAGAAATCTGCCAGTCGCTGGAAGTACTTGGCGGTGGCCAGTCCTTCGTAACCGCGCAGGGTATCGAGGGAATCGGCATTCTGCAGGGGCTGCAGCAGCGTTTGCAGGGTGTTGCAGGCGTCCAACTGCGGTTCTTCGGCAGCTTGGTCGCGATTGGCGGCCAGGCGCTGCAGCACCCGGCGCATGTTTTTGATTTTGGCGCTGACGAGTGCCTTTGCGACGAGCAGTGCGAGGTGCTGATCGCTGGCGGCCTGGTACTGTCTGATTCTGCGGGCGGCATTGCCGTTTCCGCGGGCCAGCAGCGAACCGACCCAGCGTCCATGATTGGAGAGGAAGTACACGGGTATATCTTGATAGACAAACTGGTGCAGGACCTGCAGGGTGACTTTTGGAAAGCCGATAATCACCACCCGGTGCAGGTCATGCAGGGGTGCATCCAGGCATTCGATATTATCATTGGCATAATCGAATTTGCACAGCGCGACGCGTCGTCGGTCCAAGTGGGCCTCGACGTCCTTGCCGTTGATATAGAGCGTAGGCATAAGCAGAATCATCCTTTGGGCAGGAGCGACAGTGCGAGCTGCGACCATAATTCGAAGGTCCGGGCCGCGATTTCGGGCTGGTTCAGCCAGCACAAGCCCTGCAATTCGGCGCTGATGTTGTCGGGGTGCTGGGGGCAATTGAGCAGGAAGACCAGCCCCAGATGTACTCTTCCGACTGCGCTCTCTTCCTCGTTGATCAGGCCCAGGAACTGCGGTTGTCCCTGCAGCCCGGGGAGTTCCTCCTGCATTTCCCGCTGCATTCCCATCGAGATGCTCTCCTGCCATAGTTCGGTTTGGTGGTCGTGAGCATTGACATGTCCGCCGATGGCCGCTGACCATAGCCCATGCAGACGTATTTCGCTACCGTGGCGGGGGTAGGCGGCGACATTGCTGTTTAGGTCACGGAGCAGGATATAGGGTATGAGCTGTTTGCAGCGCAGTTCCTGTTCGGCCTGGCGGCGGTTCAGGAAGAGCGCCTGTGAGTGCTTGGTCGCGGTGATGAAATCATCCCAGGCCATGGGGATGGCGTTGTTGGGTGCTCTGCACCAGTCCGGCGGCAGGCTGTCGCGGCATAGGCAGAGTACTTGTTCTTCAGTAGTCATTTTTCTCCAATATTTCACTGATATGTTTTTCGGCCTTGCGGAGGATCTCGCGTCGGATAGCGAATGGTGCGAAAGATGCCTGGAAGGCATTCCGGCAGAGTCTCAAGGTGTCCCATTGAGAGAGTCCTCCGGGGCAGAGTCGGGCGGCTTTCAGGTATTCCCGGCTCAGGGTAGTACTGGAGATGCCGGGGTTGTCAGTGCAGATACTTACACGCAGTCCCTGTTGCAGGTATTTCTGCAGTGGATAGGTTTTATTGCTGGCGGATTGGGTTATGAATGCATCCCAGAAGCTGCAGATTTGGAAATTGCTGGATGGGCACATCTCGATTGCGATGCGTCGGTTCAGGATCAGGTTGATTAAATTGGGATTATCCTCCAGGGTTAGTCCGTGTCCGATGCGGTCGGCATTAAGGAAGTACACTGCTTCCCAGACCGAATCAGCCGGAGCGGTCTCTCCTGCATGGATGGTGATATTGAGACAGCGTTTATGCAGACTGGAGAAAGCCTCCCGCAGTTCCCTGGTGCTGCGGGAGTGTTCCGCTCCGGCCAGATCGAAGCCCACGAATCGGTGGCGGAAATCCTCCCCCAGGGTGGGGTGATCGAGCATTGCAGCGGTCAGTTCAATCTGGCGGTATACGTCGCTCATTCTGCCATGCCGGCTGGCGATAAACAGCAGAGAAAAATGGGTACTTCGGCAAGGCTGCAATTCTTGCAGCAGGATTTCAGTCACCTTCTCGCCGCTGAGGCCGCCGCGGGTGTAGTTAACCGGCGAACAGCGCAGTTCCAGGTAGGTGATATTTTCGTGTAGGCAGTACCGGATCAGTATCTGGCAGGCAGCGCGGAGGCAGTTTTCATTTTGGAGCAGTCCGGAGCCCTGCAGGTCCCCCAGTCTTTCGTAGTTCTCGATACCGATTCCCTGGAAAGAAACCTCATCGGGGTAGTCGTGATAGATTAGTCTTTCCAGTAAATCGGGATTCTTCTGGAAAGCCAGCACGAACGCGATCAGGCAGAATGGCTCCGGGACATCCTTGACCGCCCGCCGCAGTTCGTCTTTGTGCTTGAACCAGAACCGCAGAGACTGTGTATCCCGGGCTGAGACTGAGGCGCGAATCTGCTCCTGCCAGGCCGCCAAGTCGGGATTTTGCCGACAGAGGTCAGCGAGCTCAGTCTGGGAATGCTCGGCCACTGCGATGATTTCCCTGGGAGTCAGGATTCCTCCCAGATGGCAATGCAGCTCGGCTTTGGGGATTCTCTGCAGCCATTCGAGGTCCGTCTGCTGCTGTTCCGGGAACTGCCCCAGGCGGTGCTGGCGGAGGGCGTTGAGGCGCTGTGGTGGCAGGCCGTAGAGAGAATAGAAATTGCTGCCCTCGGAATGATTGATGTGGGAGATGAAATTACAGAGCAGCGCACCGGCGGAGAGATTGCGGCGGGTGATTTCTGCTGCCAAATCGGTGCAGGGTGGTCCTGGGAGCGCTGGGGGGAGGGGGAACATCTCGGGCTTGAGTGGTGGTTCGGCGAAAACTGCAGGGGAGGGTTCTCGTCTGCCGGCGATTACGATAG
>JAAYYJ010000500.1 GCA_012515455.1 Oligosphaeraceae bacterium | reverse complement strand
TTGCTCGCGGGGTGTGCTGACTGAACCGATGTGCCCCTGAATCAGCATCTTGTCCCGGTTCCCGGCCAGTGCCCGGCCGATGTTGGCGCGCACTTCATCGCCGGGCATAAAGAGGTCCATGATGTTGATCCCGCATTCCAGGGCGCAGTGAATCACCTCTTCGACCAGGGGATAGGGCTTCCCGTCAAGGTGTTCTGCGCCCAGGCCGACTACACTGGCCTGCAGGCCGCTCTGGCCGATGGGACGATATTGCATCTTCATTAGCATAATTCCTTTCCCGCCGCGAGGCCGGTACTTTTCGCGCCGCCAGCCGGCGGCAGGGTGTGTCAGCGGACGCCCAGACGGTGCAGGTACTCCAGGCTGATGGCAGCGCTCTCCCAGGGGGTCAGGGAGGTATTGTCCTGTTCGTAAATCAGCCATTCGCAGGCGCTCTCGCCGGCAGCCCGATATGCGCCCTGCAGGTCAATGCAGCCGCGACCGAGCTCGCAGGTGGTCTTGGGGTCATCAGGAACGGTGATGTCCTTGAGATGAATCTGCCGAATCCGCTGGCCGTATTTGCGGATGTAGGAAGAGGGGTCCAGACCGGCCCGGGACAGCCAGCAGACATCCAGTTCCAGGAACACCGCCGCCGGATTGCAGCCCTCGATAATGCGGTTCAGAGCCGGGATGCCGTCCACCAGGGTGAATTCCAGCCAGTGATTGTGGTAGGAGAGCACCGTGCCGTGGCGCAGTGCATGCTCGCCAATGACTGCGCAGCGTTTCTGCAGGGCCTGGTATTCTTTGGCAAAATCGATAAAGACTCCGAAGGTCACGGCGGGGGACTGCAATGCTTTGGCATATTCAAACGCATCGCTGTGCTGGTCTTCCAGCAGTTCGGGCTTGAACATCGTGCCGGCGCATTGGAGACCGAGCTTGTGCAGGAACTCGGCCAATGCGAGCGGTTTCATCCCGCCGTAATTGCCGTAGAATTCCACCCCGCGGTAACCTAGGCGGGAAATCTTCTCCAGCGTACCGGGAAAATCTTGATTCAATTCATTGCGGAAATTATATAGCTGAAGGCCTGTTTTAAATTCTTTCATATTCGCTCTGCTTCTCTTTTTCAGTGGTTTAGGTGCCAGCAAGGTCCGGACGGGGATGGTGCGGGTCTCCCGCGCCGTCCCGGCACTACGCTGCTATTGGTGATAGGCGGCCATCACTTTGGCGAAAGCTGCACAGAATTTGTCTTGCTCGCTGCGGCTGGCCATCAGCCAGCCCTTGTCGACTACCAGGGCTTGACGGTAGCAGACGTCCTCAGCCACCTGATTGCTCTCAATGCGGTACATGCTCTCCGGAATCGTCCACAAGCGCTGCTTGTACATCGGAGCACCCCAGCCAATCCCGACATGAGTCAGACCTTCCGCCGTCAAAGCTTCCAGCACATTTGCCCGGGTCAGGCCGGACTTGAGCTGGCGATGGTCAATCAGGATCACAAAGCAGTAATAGCTCTGCGAAGTGGCCAGGCGGCCGGGAGACTGCACCCGCACCCCGGGAATGGCATCCAGCTGCCGGCGCAGATATTCCGCGCCCTCGGAGCGAATCCGGGTGTCTTCCTCCAGATGCGCCAGCTGACTGAGCAGAATCAAAGCCTGGAAATCGGTGACCCGGTAATTTTCGCAGAGCAGACCCATAATGGGCGGGTCCGCGGGCACGCCCTGCTTGGAACCTAGGGGGTAGCCGATATGCGAGAGGCGCCCCAGGATGTCGCCGAGATGCAGGTCATTGGTGATGCAGGCCCCGCCTTCGCCACAGGCCAAGAGCTTGCTTTCCTGGAAGCTGAAGCTGCCGATGTCGCCGATACTGCCGACATGCCGGCCATTCCAGCGCCCGCCGTGGGCGTGGGCGCAGTCTTCAATCACCCGCAGACCGTGCTTGGCGGCAATGGCGCAGATTTTGTCCATATCCGCTAGCGATCCCAGCAGGTGCACCGGTATTACCGCCCTGGTCCTGCCAGTGATGGCGCTTTCGAAAGCCTGCGGGTCCAGGCACAGGGTGTCGGGCTCAATGTCGACTACAACCGGGGTCGCACCGCAGGAGACCACCGCGCTGCCGGTGGCCAGCCAGGTGTGGGCCGGAACAATGACCTCCGCACCGGGCCCAATCTCCAGGGCGCGCATGGCGCATTCCAGGGTCACGGTGCCATTGGCCATCATCACCGATTGGCGAGTACCGGTGAAGGCGGCGAATTTCTCATTGAAGAGGAGCTCCTGCGGACCGTAAAAAGACCACTTGTGGTTCATATACAGATCGGCGAGCTGCCAGGCAGTCTCGGGATAAGCCGGCGGCCAACGGGCAGGAAGACTCCGGGCGGGCTCCGAAAAGATTTTTTCTCCACCATTAATCGCCAGTGCGCTCATCGTAATTGCTCCTTATATTGCTGTGAGACCAGAAAAACCGCGCTGCATGACCAATTTATGTCCTGCCTTTAGTATATCGCTGGTTTGCCGGAGAGCAATATCTGAATCCTGCTAAAAATATACCAATAGTGACTATCCGGGGCTGGCAAATCATCGCCAGGGCGGTATATTTTCCGGCATTGTCACCGCCTGGGATGGCCCCCGGCGGCTTTTGGCCCCCGGCAAGGAGGATAGAGGATGGAGCAGAACATCAAGGACGCGTTGACCAATCCGGACTTCTTCCGCTATTTTCTGGATGAAACCTCACCCCCCAGCGGTCTGGAGCCACCCCGCAATGTGCGCACTCAACGCCATAGCCAGCGGGAAATCATGCTGGTTATCCAAGGCGAAAACAGCTATGTCTTGAAGGGAGAACCCCAGCCGGCCGTCCCGGGCAGCGTGTTCTTCATCGACCATTGGATATCACATCAGCTGGGGTACTCGCTCCAGGAAAATAATTTCGATCACGTCTGGCTGCATTTCCACAAAGGGAAGCTCTTCGCCTCAATCCTGCATGGGGAAAACACCACCGGGCCTCTGTGCCGGGAAGTCATCGTCCTCCCGCCTGAACTCCATCTGCTGCTTACCCGGCGCTGGGACAGCAGCAACCGCCACCCCGAGGCGGACTGGAAAAACCTGCTCCAGCGCAGCATCATCCGCCTGCTCTGCGAGGAATTCGCCTTGTACTGTCGCCAGCAGGAAGAAGCACCGCCGGCAAAAGCTGATCTGGTGGAGGAAATCCGCAACTATATCACTCTGAACAGCGGCCGGAATTCATCCCTCGAGGCGCTGGAGAAATTCTCCGGCTACAACCGCTATTATCTGATGCGGCTGTTCAAGCGCCGGACCGGATGCACTATCGGAGACTTTATCGACCAAGTCCGGCGAGGGGTGGTCAATGACGCCCGCAGCAAGCAAATATCCTATAAGGAAATCGCCTGGCAGTTGGGATTCTCCTCCCCCGCCGCCTTCAGCTGGTGGAAAAAACAGAAGATGTGAAGCCGGCCCGACCCAGACCGTAAGCCAGGAGAACGAGGCCGGCCAGGCCACGCCGGGCTTAAGCCTGGTCCAAAGCCAGGATCGGCTGGATCACCGCCGCAAAAGCTTTGGCGGAGGCGCTGTTGGCATAATGGCGGATAAAGGGCTCGCCGTCATCACCGCCGCGGCAGACTGCCGGATCAATCGGTATCTTCCCCAACAACGGAAGGTTGTAGCGCTCAGCCAGTACAGCACCGGCACCCGAGGAGAAGATCTCGGTGAGTTCGCCGCACTTCGGGCAGATAAAACCGCTCATATTCTCTACCAGACCCAATATCTTGTACTTCAACTGCTGGCAGAAATTGATCGACTTCGAGACGTCCACCGCCGAAACCGCCTGCGGAGTGGTCACGATTATCGCACCCGCGGCATCCGGAATAAACTGACAAACCGACAGGGGCTCATCGCCGGTTCCGGGAGGTGAATCGATAATCAGATAGTCCAATGCACCCCAGCAGACCTCAGTCAAAAACTGCTTGATGACGCCAATTTTCATCGGCCCGCGCCAGATTACCGCATTATCCTCAGACTGCAGCATAAAACCGATGGACATCACTTTCAATGACCCCAGAGAAGCCGGCAGCAACTGACCATTCGAAGTCTGCAGCGGTACACCCTCCAAATGCAACATCTTCGGAATGCTCGGACCGTGAATGTCAACATCCAGCAAGCCAACACTCTTGCCTTCCAAAGCCAAGGCCAAAGCCAGATTGACCGCAACCGTACTCTTGCCGACCCCACCCTTGCCAGACATCACCACTATTTTGTGCTTGATTTGACTTAATACGGCTTTTAATTGACAATCAGTTGATTCTTTCTGATGCTCGCAGCTGGAACAGCTGGAACCGCTGGAGCAGGAGGACTGAGCGCTCATGGTAATCCCTTTTTAATGCAGTGATAAAGCTCTGACTTCGGGAAGACTAAGTCAAGGAAACGAAATACTCCGCTCTGCTGTCGTTAACCCTGAAAGTCGGGCGCTTAATATAATTGTCGAATGTCTTTTTACAATTGGGTCCGGGCAACCACACGATATTCTAAAGGTTTACGTGGTAATGCAGAATTACTGCTGCCGGCCCTCAATGGCGGCCAGCAGAATGGCCCCGGCCAGGATCAGCCTGGGGTCGATCTGCAGGCCTGGTGCGATGCGGACTTCCATCTTGA
>JAAYYJ010000499.1 GCA_012515455.1 Oligosphaeraceae bacterium | reverse complement strand
TTTTTAATGCAGGGGCTGTCCGATCAGGAAGCGTTTCAAGCCATGGTGCAGGAACTCTTTGGCAGTCAGGATGAATTGTTCAGTGCAGGAATCAAGCAGGCCATGACCAGTGGGTTCTGGCGTCATTTTACTTCCATTTCCGAAAACCGCCTGTTTACCCGCGACTTTTTCGGTCTGCCCTATCCGGCAATGCAGACTGATGAATTGCTCTACCGCTTCCTGCAGCAGTATCTGCCCAGGGTCAGCAAGCAGACCGGGCGGGTGGTCTGCGAGGATATGCTGCTGGCCTTGCGGGAAAAAATACTCTCGCACCGCCTGAAGAAATTATTTCATGATTCCCTGGACCGTGGTTTGACTGCAGAGCGCAAAGCGGCCATCGAGCAGACTTTTGCGGAAGTGGAACAGTTGTTGTTGCAACTGGAGAAGGAATGGGAGAGTAAGCGGCCAGGCATTACGCCGAATATCTTTACCAGCGCTAAACCCGGACTGCTGGAAAAACTGTCGCAGCAGCTGCGCTTGCTTGCAGGCGGGGCTTTTCTGCGCCTGCGCAGCTGCACCCCGGATGAGTTTGTTGTGCAACCCATTTCCATTTCGTTATGCTGCAAAGGCGATTGGCGGGAAGTTGCCCGCGGAAATTACAAAGCCGATGACATCGAAACGGCCTTGTTCGAACGCTTCATTCCGATTGATCCGGAACTGGGGGTGCCCGAGGCAATCCGTTTCGAGCTTTCCGGACTCGGCGGCCGTGGCCTGTGCTATGTCGAAGTCCACCGGCCCGACGGCAACGTTCTGGTGCCCGCGGCGATCACGGCCGTCAGTGGAATCGTGGAACATCCGGAGCATATTCTAGCGAATGATGTCAACTGGGCCTGGTTTGGCAAACAATCCACCCGGGAAGCCTATCTGAATCCCGGGCTGGCTGCCCTGAAACATTCCCTGACCCTCACGCTCAAAGAATCTACCTGCTGAAAAGCCGTCCTGATCGGAGGATGCTGCTGCTGCAAAAAGTCTTCTCCTTGTCGGCACTCTGCATCCAGGTCGCGGTTCGCGGCCGAGAAGCGGTCAATCAAGCTGGCTCGCCGGAGGAGATTGCCGCGTATGTGAGTATAGCCTACGAGGCCATGGCGGCTTTGCGCAGGTCCGGTTTAGGCGGTGCCTCGCGCAAATTTCTGCTACGTTTCGATGGTTGTGCTCTGGATGTGCGCAGGAAGCCGCTTGGCCAGGTGTTTTTCAGCGTTTACTGCCTACAGTACGCCCCTGGGCATCGCGGTAGACGCTGCGATTGCCCAAGGTGGTGCCTGTGCCCAGTCTGCGCCCCTGGGCATCGCGATAGACCGTGCGGTTGCCCTGTTGGGTAGCAGTCATGGTGGCGCGACCCTGGTTGTTGCGATAGACGCTGCGTTTGCCCTGGGTGGTGCCCGTGCCCAGTCTGCGACCCTGAGCATTGCGATAGACCGTGCGGCTGCCCTGTTGGGTCGCGGTCATGGTGGTGCGCCCTTGGGCATTGCGATAGACCGTGCGGCTGCCGGAGGTTACCGCACTGCCGGTCTGGCGACCCTGGGCATTGCGAAAGACCTGCCGTTCCGCGGCAAATAGTGCGCTGCCGGCCAAGAGCATGATGATGACAATCAGAGTGTTTCGCATCACTTGTCCTCCTTGTCGCTAGTCCCTGGCTGGAGCGGTTACCTGGCATATTCCCGCTTTTGCCCCTTTCCTGCTGCTGGTCTCACAGGCTACAAAGTCGGGCCCGAGACGCCGATTTCACCGCATCAGCTCGCGCCTTGACCTGGAAAAGTCAACCGCCGGTGTTTTTTGGGATATGCAGTATCGGTACTCGCGCCGGGTTAAAACTTGAGTGTGGTGCTGAGGCTTGTGGCCGCATCAGTGACTTGAACCGTCCAGCCAGTGGCGGGCTGGTTAAGTGGCGGAGTGAATGGGATCACTGCTTCGGCCCCGTGCCCGAAGACCAAGCCAGAGTAAGCGGGAGAGACTTTGCCGTCAGGAGCAGTGAACACCGTACTGAAGATGTGGTCGATGGGCTTGGTGCCTGGCGGTACCGCAACCGAGACCCTGATGCTGTCGGCTGCCCGCTGCGCTTCGAGGCGTTCCGGTTTATAAGGCAAAAGGAGAAAAACACTCTGGGTGGTGGCGGTGAAATGATAGGTAAAAGCGTCTGTGCAGCCGAGGTATTTGTGCTCAAGCAGATCATATACATGGGCCTGTTCACGCAACTGCACAGTGGCATCGTGCGGGGCGGCATCAAAATCCTTGGTTTGAGAGATATCGCGGATGATACCGATGATTTTGGCCGAACCAAGCTGACGGGTAACGACCTTCGTGGAGGCGAGATCAACCGACGCCTGGGGAGTGATGTTTTGGGCTTCAATGAATTGACCAAAAAATGCGTTGATGGGATTCATGATCTGGCTGTTCTTGGGATTTTTGCGCATCGCGCCGAGCTCACCGCATTTCCCGATGAGGTCGCAGGCGAGGTAAATGGCCTTGCCCTTGCCGTAGGAATTGACCAGCATAGCCGGATTGCCGTTGATGGATGCATGGGGAATGGCAGACGTGATCTCAATGCCGCTTTCATAGATGTTGAGTTCTTTTTCCATACCTTGCAAATCACCCGCAAGGCCCTTGAGAATCACGTTGTCCTTGATGATCGTACCCTGTTTTTGCAGCCCGAAAATAGACCGCAATGCATTGCTGACACGAGGGGTGCCATGCTGATCATAGACTCCCGGAACAATGTCGGCAATCAGTATGCCACCGTCGCGGACAAAGGTCTCCAGACCCTTGATTTCCTGGTCCGAGAGGGATTGTGAGGTGGGAAGAACAATGATTTTGTAATCGCCCAGGGGCTGATTTTCCAATTGCCGGTAGGCCACGTAGGAGTAGTTCAAGCCCGCATCCTGAAACAGGCCCTTGAAACCCGATATGGCGCCGCTGCGGGATAATTGCAGGCCAGTCATGTAGTTAACCTTGATCGAGGCCGGCGAATAATGGAATGCGATGGGGTCGAAGGTGAAGGTCGAAGCCATAATCAGCTCGGCCGGCCCATTGGTGTATCTGCGGATGATGTTTTTCAGGCCGATACCTGTTTCCGGTATGGTCCAGTCGGGATTATGATAAAATGAACATCCATAAATCGACATGCCGGAGGAGCCGAACATCAGGTTGTTCAACATCGCATGATCTTCGCCGTCCTGAGCCTTGTCATAACCTGACCAGGGCATGTTTTTGATGGGACGCTTGGTGAAGCTGAGCTGTTGAATCGTCTGTTCACCAATGTAACTGGAAAATGCATACAGTTCATCCATGATCAGGTACCAGTCCCAGGCGTTCCAGGGATTAGTCTCGCTGGTTCCCGAAAGCGAGTATCCCAGGTCTGGATTTTGCGCATGAATGCCGCGTTGAATCGCGCATAGGCATTTGGCACGGCTGATGTCATTGAAGGTGCGGTGATCCAGCCAGGAGGCAAAAGACTTGCAGCCGTCATCGCGCAGTTCCGAAGCCGTGCGCGCGATGACCTTGTCCCAAGAGGCAAAAGACGTCTCCCAGGCCTGGTTGAGCGCAGCCAGGGAAGGATATTCAGTTTTCAAGTATTCGACCAGGGCTTTCTGGCAGTTCTCACAGAAGCATCCGTCGAAATCGGAGAACATGTTCGCCTCATCAGGACCGCCCACGTTCAAGGCACCGTATTTGGCGGACCAGCTGGGTTTTTTGGCCTCCTCGAAAAGCCTTTCTTCGATGCCTGCCTCGCTGATGCAGGGAATGCGGATCAAATCAAACTTGGAGTTGATTTTTTTGTTGGCATCGTACGGTCTTTTGCCGCCGATACCCGCATTGGTAGGCAGATGATGGTACCTGATGCCGTTGTCACGAATAGCATTTTGCACGAATGGGCGATCAACCTGCGATGAGGTCGTGCTGGCCACAGTGATGCCATATTGTTCTCTGTCCAGGCGGAGGATGTCATTGATGAGATAGGCGGGCGCCAAGCTGCTGTAGCTGGGCCAGCCAAAGGAAATGTTGAATACGCGCGGGTCAGGGGGGGAGTATTTTTCAATCCGGCGGCTGATTTTGTCCCAGACTTTTCCATTATCGGAAAGAAGCTCGACCAACAGACGGGCGTTGGGGGTGCGCACTCCCGCCAGCGGGAAAGAGAACTGTTGACCTTCGGACTTTGCCAGGGCGTTGCCAAAAGTGTCGAGAAGGGTAACCACGATTTTGCCGTCAGCCACCACCGTACCCTGCACATTCTCTTCCGGCCTGTAAACGCGGTCTTCCATTTGCATGGCCTTGATGGCGGGGCGGTCCGCATGAAAGACCGCAGCGCCCCACCACAGAGCACCATCGTTGCCCTGCGTAATCACGATATCAGCGAAATTTTGTCCGGTCAGGTCAGGCTCGGGATACTCAAATGAGACTTCGCTGACCGCGTTTGCCGACAGTGATATTTTTTTGCTGGCAGAGGCGAATTCTTCGGAATATTTGTTACGCAGGGTAAGGCGTACGTCGGCCTCGCAATTTTTGCTTGCTTTGATGGTTACCTTGGTGGCGTTGACGGTCGCGGTGATGGTAGCGCTTACCCCGGAATCCAGCCCCGCTGCGGCCTGTACCATTCTGCCGAAGAGCGCATATTGATATTCGTAGTACTTGTGGCAGATGTCCGGCTGCTCATCAAATTGCAGAGGCAGCATGAAGGTGCTGGCGGTATTATAAAGACCTTTTTTGGGGTTCGGCCTCTTGGTCTCCCAAGTTGCCAGGAAGATTTTTCCTTTGCCGAAAGCCGCTTCCGCCAGGATGGGAGAGCCATCCGCGCTGGCGATTACATTGGTATCGACATGGTACCGTAAAAAACGGGTCAGCGGCATTTGCGCCAACGGCAATTCCGCCGCCAGGGGGTGAGTGCTGTTCTCCCAAGCCGCCTTGAAACGAAATTTCCCGGGCTCACTGACCGGGAAGATTTTCTGCAATTCCTCGGGCAGGCCTTCCGGTCCGCAGAGAATCAGACCGGTTCCGGCGGCCACCTGGGCCATGATTTTGGCTTTGACATTGTCTTTGAATTGACTCCACATATCGGAGGAAATGATGATGACATCGAATTTAGCATCCAGCTTCTTGCTCAATTCATTCAGGCAGGCAGTCGGGCTTAGCGACATGCAGTGACCGCTGAGAGACCAATATCCGGCCACGTAGTTGGTGGTCAAATCCATGCTGAAGCGCTCGGAAAGCTCAATCGCTTCCCGTATTCCACCGTGAACATTGCTGACGAAGAGTACTTTGGGCTTGCCAGCGACAAATTTTTCGCCCCAGTTCCAATGTTCGGTTTTGAAGTTGTTGGAATGAAAATCCAGGTTCAGCGCAGTCTCCGAGCCGCTGGCATCAGGATTCCGCGGTTTGGACTGCGGTATGGCCTGCACGCCGTCGCTTTTGCAGGCACTGAACACTATTTGCTCCCCGTCCAGAAGTTCAATCCGGAGCAGGGGCGCCGTTTGCGTGCACGGGATTTCTGCATTGGTCACATTGTCAGGCAGTGGCACTGTTTCCGCGGTCGTGAAAATGGTTTTGCCGGCCTCATTTTTGCCGTGTGAAATGCGGAGGGAATATTTTCCCGGTTTGAAGACCCGCAGGCGAATCTGGTCAGCCGTGAAACTGGCCGCGGCGGTTCTGGAAATATTTGCCGGGACACCGATCCCGCCAAAGGGTGCGACTGCGCAGTTGAAGGTGATGCTCCCGCCGGCGGTGATCGGATAGATGCCAAACTTGACCTCGATGGTGCCGGTAAATTTATTGGCGTTCCAATAGTAAATTTCTTTTGACCATTCGTAAGGGAAGAGGATGGCCAGGACGTTGTCGCCAGTCATGCCACCGCA
>JAAYYJ010000498.1 GCA_012515455.1 Oligosphaeraceae bacterium | reverse complement strand
CGCTGCTCCAGACCTGCAGAGTGGTATCCTGGGGCAGGGCATGCTCTTCCCATTGTAGAAACACCTGGCCGTGACGGTATTGGCCGTCAAGATTGCGGATTTCCTGACTCATAAGGGCTGCTCCTGCTAACATTAACATCAGAACACGATTCAGCATAGCTTTCTCCTTTCGCCGGGTGCATCATGGCTGCGTCAGCCGTCGCGATCAGAACATATCTTCCAGGATGATGGTTTGTTCGCGTCCGGGCCCGACCGAGACTACACCCAGGCGGCAGGCGCTGACTGCGGCAATCTTATCCAGGTAGCGCTGGCAATTCGGGGGCAGGGCGGCGTAACTGCGGGCGGCTGTGGTATCGCATTGCCAGCCGGGCATGGTCTCGTACACCGGTTCGACTTCCGACAGCGTCTTCAGGCTGGCCGGGAACTCGGTCAGTTCGCGCCCTTGCCAACGGTAGGCGACGCAGAGCTTGATTTCCGGGAGCCGGTCCAGGATATCCAGGCGGGTGATGGCCAGGCAATCCAGGCCGTTGATCTGGCGGGCGTAACGCAGCACGCAGGCATCCAGCCAGCCGCAGCGTCGCGGCCGGCCGGTGGTGGTGCCGTATTCGTGCCCGATTTCCCGGATCAAATCACCGGTTTCATTCAGCAGTTCGGTTGGGAAAGGTCCTTCACCTACCCGGGTGGTATAGGCTTTGACCACGCCGATTATCTTATCCAGGCATTTGGGGCCGATGCCACTGCCCACGGCGGCGGCCGCGGCGGTGGGATTGGAGGAAGTCACGAAAGGGTAGGTACCGTGCGCCAAATCCAGCATCGTGGCTTGTGCGCCCTCGAAGAGCACCTTCTGGCCGGCAGCAATGCGCTCATTGAGCAGATAGCCGGTGTCAAGCACGTACGGGCGCAGTTTTTCGGCATAGCCGAGATATTCCTGGTAGATTTCGGTGAAGGACAACGGCTTTTCCCCAAAAACTGCAGTCAGGATGGCATTTTTGTACTCGAGAGTCTGGCGCAGTTCCTCTGCGAAGGTATCGGGGTCGAGCAGAGACACCATGCGGATGCCGGTCCGGGCGGCCTTGTCCTGATAGCAGGGGCCGATACCGCGGCCAGTGGTGCCGACCTTGTGTTCGCCTTTGCGGGTTTCTTCCAGTCGGTCAAACAGCCGGTGGTAGGGCATAATCAGGTGGGCGCGGTTGGAGATGCGCAAATTGCTGCTGTCGATGCCGCGTTCCCGCATGGTCTGTATTTCCTGCAGCAGGACTGCCGGGTCGATGACCACATCGTTGCCGATCAGACACAGGCAACCCGGGTACAGAATTCCTGACGGCAGGAGGTGGAGCTTATGGACTGTATTTGCGACCACCACAGTATGGCCGGCATTGTTGCCGCCCTGGTAGCGGACCACCACATCGGCTTTTTCCGCTAGATGGTCGACGATCTTCCCTTTCCCCTCGTCCCCCCATTGGGTGCCGATTACAACAATTGTAGGCATGGTATTGCTCCTTGATGAATTTTTCCGGTTAGATGCAGAAGGTGTAGAAAGTACTGCCGGTAGCGCCTCCAGCTGCGGCCAGCCAAAGAGGGACCGCGGTGCTGGCGCCACACTAGACTTTCAACTCGGTGGCGGAGATCGCCTGGCCGGAATTCGCCGCCAGCAGCGGCCGGACCTCCTGCTGCAGGAATTCGTCGACTTGTTCCGCCGCCCGGCCGATGTACTGTTCCGGGGCGAGCAGCTGGCTGAAATCCAGCCCCAGGGGTTGGAAGTGCTGGTCGGCGGCCAGGCGCTGCAGGAGGTCATTCTCAGCGCCGTCGTTTTTGACGCGTGCGCCGGCGTCCTGAGCGTGTTTTCGGATGACCTCATGGAGTTCCTGGCGGTCTCCGCCGGCCTTAACCGCGGCCATCATGATGTTCTCGCTGGCCATGAACGGGAGTTCCTGGGCCAGATGCCGGGCGATGACCTTCGGATATACTACCAAGCCGGAGGAGACATTGGCATAGAGATCAAGAATGCCGTCACCGGCCAGGAAGCCTTCAGCCACGCTGAGACGGCGATTAGCCGAGTCATCGAGGGTGCGTTCGAACCACTGAGAGGCGGCAGTCAAGGCTGGATTCAGAGCATCGCAAAGCAGGAACCGGGCCAGGCCGGCGATGCGTTCGCAACGCATGGGATTGCGTTTGTAAGCCATGGCCGAGGAACCGATTTGGCTTTTTTCAAAAGGCTCTTCTACTTCTTTCAAGTGTTGCAGCAGGCGGATGTCAGTGGAGAATTTGCTGGCGCTCTGGGCGATGCCGCTGAGGATATTCAAGGCCCGGCTGTCGATTTTGCGGGAGTAGGTCTGTCCTGAGACGGCGTAGCAGCCTGGGAAGCCCATTTTCCGGGCTACCAGCTGGTCGAGTTGCTGGCATTTTTGGTGGTCGCCGGCGAAGAGCTCGAGGAAGCTGGCTTGGGTGCCGGTGGTTCCTTTTGAGCCCAGCAGGCGCAGGTTTTGACAGAAGAAGTCGAGGTCCTGGAGGTCGAAGAGCAGGTCCTGCAGCCAGAGTGTGGCGCGTTTTCCCACGCTGGTGGGTTGTGCGGGTTGGAAATGGGTGAAGGCTAGAGTAGGCAGATCGCGATAACGTTCGGCGAAATCAGTCAGGTTGATGATGGTCTGCAGGAGTTTGCCGCGGATCAGCTGCATTGCCTCACCCATAATGATCAGGTCGGTGTTGTCCCCGACATAACAGGAGGTCGCGCCCAGATGGATAATCGGCCTGGCCAGGGGGCAGAGTTCTCCGTAGGCATAGACATGGGCCATCACGTCGTGACGGACTTCCTTTTCCCGTTTGGCGGCGACTTCGTAGTTGATGTCGTCCTGGTGCTGGCGCAGTTCGGCAATCTGCTCTGCACTGATGGGCAGCCCCAGCTCGCGCTCGGCTTCAGCCAGGGCGATCCACAGCCGCCGCCAGGTCCGGAATTTCCGGTTGGGAGAGAAGAGGGACTGCATCTCCGCGCTG
>JAAYYJ010000497.1 GCA_012515455.1 Oligosphaeraceae bacterium | reverse complement strand
CGCCGAGTACGAGGCCATACAGCTTTATATGCAGCTGGCGGAGTCGACCGACAACGCCTTGGCGATCGAGGTGCTGACCGACATCGCAGATGAAGAACGCGTCCACGCCGGTGAATTCCTCCGCCTGCTCCAAGAACTCGCTCCCGACGAGGAGAAATTCTACCAGGAAGGTGCAGCCGAGGTAGAGGCGGAACTTGCCAAAATGCAAAAACCATCCAAGCCGGCCCGGAAGAAGAAAAAATGACTCAGCGCCTGCTCTGAGATTGCGCTGACAATGCCAGTGGTGCCCGGCCAGACTGCCTGGGCGCCTTTTTGCTTTTGTGCCAGCCTGCATTACCGTACCAACCGGGACCGTCCTGGTCCGGTATAACCAGGGAGAAACCATGCAGATCGAAATGCGACCAGTAAGAATTGGCATCATCGGCTTGGGACCACGGGGAGAGACACTGCTGGCCAGCATCCTGGCCATGACTGGCGAGGTCGAAATCGTGGCCGTCTGCGATCTGCAGGAAACAAGAATCAGTAAAATCCTCGGCATCCTGGCCAAAGCAGGAAAAGCCCAGCCGAAGGTCTTCTCAAATTACATGGAGATGCTGGCCTTGCCGGAACTGGAAGGGGTGCTGATTCCGACCTCCTGGAACTCGCATCTGCAGATCGCCCGGGATGCTCTGGCTCAGGGAAAATACGCCGGCATCGAGGTCGGAGGCGCGACCTCCCTGGACGAGCTCTGGCAGCTCGTCCACGCTGCGGAAGCGACCGGCGTATCCTGTATGATGCTGGAAAATTGTTGCTACGGCCACAATGAGCTGCTGGCCTTGAATCTGGCCCGCAAGGGCCTGTTTGGCGAGCTGGTCCACTGCAGCTGCGGTTACGAGCACGACCTGGCCTACATGGCCTGTGAGGTCGAACGCGGCTTTGAGCGCGCGCTGCATAACTTGCATCGCAACTGCGATTTGTACCCCACCCATGGCCTGGGACCAATCGCCAAGATATTGCGCATCAACCGCGGGAACCGCTTTGTCTCCCTCACGTCCACAGCGTCGAAAGCCTGCGGCTTCGCGGCCGCAGCCGAGAAGAATAACTGGCAGGGCTGCGCCGGGCATAAGGTCTTCAACATGGGCGATGTGGTGACCACAGTGATCCGTTGCGCCCATGGCGAGACCATCACCATGACTCATTCCGTGTCTTTGCCGCGACCATACTCGCGCTGCTGCCGGGTGCAGGGAACCAAAGGACTTTGGCTCGAAGACGCAGGCGGGATCTTCATTGATGGCATCAGCCCCACCTGCGAGCAAATCGATGTCGCGGGCAACCCCTACACAGTGCATAAATGGAATAAAGTCGAGGAATTCTACCAGCAGTATGATCACCCGATCTGGCAGGAATTCCGCCGGAATCCGGTCGGCGGACACGGCGGCATGGACACGCTGACCCTGAGGGCTTTCCTGGCTGCCATCCGCGACCATGCCGAGACCCCAATCGATGTCTATGACTGCGCTGCCTGGATGAGCATCACCTGCCTCTCAGAACAGTCCATCGCCCTGGGAGGAATGCCTATGCCCTGCCCCGATTTCACCAACGGGAAGTGGATCAACCGCCCGCCCGCCCACCGCAGCATCTGGTGTCTGGATGAAGTCTATGAGCAGTGAACAGGC
This sequence comes from Oligosphaeraceae bacterium, assembly GCA_012515455.1. Classification (GTDB taxonomy): domain Bacteria; phylum Verrucomicrobiota; class Lentisphaeria; order Oligosphaerales; family Oligosphaeraceae; genus JAAZIZ01. The sequence goes on along the minus strand of JAAYYJ010000497.1, from coordinate 351 downwards.
AGAGGAGGCGGCCGGGGAATAATCGTCCCCGGCCGCCGGCACCGCTGGCGGAAGATGCCTCTTAGGCAGCACGCAATGCCCGCCTTATAAGCACCTGGTGCGTTCCCAAAACAGAGCTTTTGGGTTCTTTCGGAGGGTTATTTAATACCCAGCATCAGGAAGTTATTCCCATCCAGCTGGAACTGCTCCAGGTCCGCTGGAGTCATTTCTGTGTTCTTCCAGACATCATAATACGCAACCGGCTCAGGCACCCCCAGAGCGGCGAAGTCAAGACGCAACTGCAGCGGCTTAGGATCACGGTTGAAATTGCTGATCAGCAGCAGACGTCGATATGGCTGAGGGGAGTCCCAT
>JAAYYJ010000496.1 GCA_012515455.1 Oligosphaeraceae bacterium | reverse complement strand
CGAGAGCACCATCATTGTCTTCACCTCCGACCATGGTGATATGATGGGTGCGCACCAGCTAGTTGCCAAATGTGTGATGTACGAGGAATCTTCCCGGGTGCCGATGCTGCTGCGCCTGCCTGAGCAGAAGCGTTCCTGCCGCATAAATGGTCCAGTCAGTCAGATTGATCTGATCCCGACCCTGCTTGAACTGATGGGAGAAGACGTCCCCGACCATCTCCAAGGTCAGAGTCTGCTGCCCGCGGTACACAATCCTGCCGACTTTGCACCCCGACCGGTCTTTGTGGAATGGCTTGGTGTCGGCACGGGTGCCGGCAACAGCCTGACGACCACGCCCACGCCGGACTGGCTGCAAGCCTTGCCTGAGACCGTGGGGCAAATCCGGGAATCATGTTCGGCCCAGGTCCGCACCGTGATTAGCCCTGATCAGTGGAAGTTCAACTGTGCCAGCAACGGCGAACACGAGCTTTATAATCTCCGCCAGGACCCTGGCGAGCGGCAGAACCTCATTCAACAGTCCGGGACTGGTGCCGTCAGAGCACGATTGCGGGCCCTGATCGGCGCCTGGCAGCAGCGGACCGGTGATACGCTGGTGTTGCCGGATTGAGAGTCTGCCGCCATCCCGGCAGTTCCAGTCTCCGCAAGGTATAATTTTTCTCATCCCAGTGTGGCGGCGTATTGCCGGCCTGGGATCAGCTGTTTCCCGTCGCTGAATCCCTCCGGGCGTTTTGCCAGGTGTTGGATCAACCGTTCCCGCCACCTGGACAGGCACTGCGCTTCTTCAGACTCACCGGCTAAGTTGTGGCATTCGTGCGGGTCGTCACTAAGCCGGAACAGCTGCTCGCGACCATCGGCTGCGAACCAGATATATTTCTCCTGTCCGTCAGTCAGGCTGTGATGAAATGGTGCATGTTCGATATGCAGGAATTCGCGCCAGGCAGGATTGTCACCCCGTGCCAGCGGCAGCAGAGACTGCCCGTCCACGCTGTCCGGGATAGGCACGCCGGCAAAATCCAGAATGGTCGGCATCAGATCAGCCAGACAGACCGGCTCAGCGCAGACCGTATTCGGCTGCAGACCGAAGCGTTCCGGCGCACGCAGCAGCAGCGGCACCCGGGCAGACCCCTCATAAGGCAGGGTCTTGCGCCAGAGATAATGGTCTCCCAGCAGTTCACCGTGATCGCTGCTCAGCATCACCACGGTGTTGTTGCCGGTCATCCGGTCGACGCCGGTAACTGGTGCCAGGATGCGCCGGATCTGGTCATCAAGATGGTTGAGAAGGCCGTAATAGCCGGCCCTCGCGCAGAGCAGCGCTTCGCCACGCAAATCGACCCGGGTGCTGTCCACCGGCAATCCGCGTCCGCCATTGGCTGGCGGCACCGCCCAGTCGCCGATAAATGGCTCCGGCACTCCGGTCCGCAGATATCTTTCCAGATAGAATGCGGGTGGCAGGAAGGGCGGGTGTGCGGCCAGGAATGAGACCACCAGGAAGAATGGTCGGCTCTGGTCGCGTTGGCGCAGGAAGCGCAATGCCTCATGCACCGTCCAGTTAGTCGGATGCAGGTCTTCCTCCAGGTGCCATGGGCGGGCGGTCCAGTCGTTATGCATCACGCCGGTGCCATAGACGCCCTCCCAGTCATCCGGGCGGCGCTGCTGGAAATACTGTTGGTAGTCATTGCCGCACTGGTCGCGGTGATCGCTTTTGACCATCTTTTCAAAGCCGAAATTCTTATCGGCCGGGAACTGATGCATGCTGCGCCCGACCCAGCAGGTCTCGTAGTTATGTTTTCTCAGCACCGCGGGCAGGGTCTGTTCGATCTGCCATTCGCAGCCCTCACGATATCCGACCAGGCCGTGAGTGGCCGGGAATTGTCCCGAGAGCAGCGATCTCCTGGCTGCAATGCAGGTCGGACAATTAGAATACGCACGGGTAAAGCGGACGCCTCGGGCGCCAATTTCGTCCATATTCGGGGTCAGCAGTACCGGATGGCCCTCAATGCTCAGACAGTCTCCGCGGTGCTGTTCGGTAAACAGCAGTATGATGTTCGGCTGTTTCTGCATAATACGAACTCCTGTTAAAGCTCCATAACATCACTCGATCACGTTTTACGGTCCGAGCCTGAATTGAGCAGCATTCTGATTCTTATAATCAGGCACAAGGGTAAATATATACCCTGCGTCTGATTTTTCCTTAGCTGGCGCTGGCTCAAAAGGGAAAAATGGGAAATCGTCTATCCCCGGATGTAAAACCGCGGACCGGGAATATAGTATGGATACCCCCGGACAGGAACCATCCTCGCCCCCTTCTTCCTGGGCGACGGGCGGTCCTGGCAGCATTATACCATCAATTTAACCTCATTGATCCAGGAGCAGGAAATATGTCCAGCCGGAAAAAATTTCTCAGTGCGGTCGTCATTCTGGGGCTGCTCAGCAGTGTGTCAGGGGCGGTGCTTAATTTTGCCAACAGCGAGATTGTGGTGCCGAAGTCCCGTTATCCTGAACTGGCCTCCGAGGCGGCCCAGGAGTTGTCCTGGCACTTGCAATTGCTCTCTGGCAGCGCAGTGCCGGTGGTGCAAAGCGGCACCGCCGGGCGTTTCCAGTTTGTGCTGGGTGCCGCGCCGCAGCAGCCGCCGCTGGCGAAAACCGAGGCCCGCTACAGCATCCGCGACGACAAAGTATACTTGTGGGGATTCTGCAAAGCGGGACAGTTCAACGGCTATTTCAACGCAGTGGACTTTTTTCTGGAGCGAGAGCTGGGGGTGCGGTGGATTAAGCCCGGTCCGGACGGGGTAAATTTCACTCCCATGACGGAATGCACCCTGCCGGCACAACAGGATTTCACCTGGACCCTGCCCTTCGAGCAAGTTTCACAGCGGTCCGGCGCAGGCCGTTTCAACCAGGCGGCCAGCGATTTTCTGCCCCCGGAATTGCGCCGCAGCCCGGAGGTCTTCACTGCCTTGAACGAAGAGAACAGCCGCTGGATGCAACGCATGCACCATGGTATTCGCACCAAGATTCGTTACGGTCATGCGTTCCGGCACTG
>JAAYYJ010000495.1 GCA_012515455.1 Oligosphaeraceae bacterium | reverse complement strand
GCAGATGCGCCCTTTCTGCTCAGCATTGGCCATATCCAGCCACAACCTCAAGGCCCCCCAGTTGCCGGTCTCCGCAATCAAATTGCCAATCTGGCTTATATTCAGGCGTCGCTCCGGCGACAGCAGATATCGCCCCATAATCTGCTCTGGGGTAAAAGCCAGACCGTCTGCAGGACGAAACGCCAGGCCGTTCAGGCTGCTCAGCAGAATCCGGGAACTGCGGATGGAAAAATCATTCACCGGCAGCGCATTTTGCACGATATGCAGGCGCAAGCTGTCCCAGCGTCCAGGATTCTGCAACTTCATCCGCCAGGAAGCGGGGACCGCCTGACCGGCTCGCTCAGCCTCCGCGATATCCTTCTGCAGGCGATCCCGCAGCATTGCGACATATACCTCTTCGCGGCTGCGCAAGATCTTCAACACTGCCTGCCAGGCGCTGGCAAAATCATATCCGGCGGCAAAATACGTGCGTTCCGGCCACTTCCCGTCACCGAGACTGAGGAAAATCACCCTGCTCTGCTTGTCCGCAGGTGCCAGCGCCGCCATTTCTTCCGGCGACTGCCCGGCCAGAAGCGCCTGTCTGGCCCGGGTGACCAGTGCCAGTCCCTGGTCAGTGTTCAACTGCACTGGCTGACGGACGTGGTCGAACCAGGGCACCGAGGGCATCTTGGCATCAAACAGCGGGGCTTGAGCAATCACCCTGCCTGCTGAAAAAAAACAACAACCCGCGTACAGCAGACATAGTCGTCTAAGCATATCGCACCATACCATTTGAGCGTTTACAGCAGTTCAGCGATCTGAACCGCATTCAAGGCAGCACCTTTCAACAGTTGGTCGCCGCAGACAAACAAAGCCAGGCCATTGCTGCAGCTCAAATCGCGGCGCACCCGTCCCACCAGAACATCATACTGCTCATTGCTTTCACAGGGCATCGGGTAATGATTGCTGCTTGCATCATTGACGATCTTCAGCCCCGGTGCGGCCTGCAAAGCAGCCAGTGCTGCTTCCACACTGACCGGTTGTTCCTGTTCCAGCACAATCGACTCGGCATGGGAACGCAGGACCGGCACGCGCACGCAGGTAGAACAGACCTTGATCTGATCGTCATGCAGGATTTTCCGCGTCTCGTTGACCATCTTCATCTCTTCAGTATTGTAGCCATTTTCACCGATTTCAGTGTTGTGACTGAAAAGATTGAAAGCATAAGGATAGGGAAAAAATGAGGGCACTGCTTCTTTCCCGGCCAGCACCTCCCGCGTTTGTTCTCTGAGCTCATGCATGCCTTTGGCACCTGCCCCGCTGGCACTCTGGTAGGTGCTGACCACAATGCGGCGCACCGGCGAGAGATCATACAACGGCTTGACCGCCACCAGCATGATAATGGTAGTGCAGTTCGGATTGGCAATTATTCCGTGATGTGACTTCACATCCTCAGGATTGACCTCGGGAACCACCAGAGGGACATCAGGCTGCATCCGGAAAGCACTGGAGTTGTCGACTACCACAGCCCCCGCCTGGACCGCAAAAGGCGCAAACTTGCGGCTGATCGAAGCTCCGGCACTGAACAACGCAATATCGATACCCTGAAAAGACGCCTGCGTGAGCTCCTCGACCGTCCAGGTCTTGCCCAGGCAGGTCAAAGGCTTACCTGCAGAGTTAACCGAGGCCAGCAGGCGCAAAGATTTAACCGGAAAATTCCGCTTCTCCAGTGTCTTGAGCATTTCTATTCCAACGGCACCAGTGGCACCAACAATCGCGACATTATATTGTTTACGCATCTATTTCTCCTGATTATACAATAGGTGGATTTTGCCGGCATGGGAATTATAAAATATAATATCTGTACCGGAATAAACAATTTATATCGGCCAAAAATATCTGTCCCCACACGCGCTCCTGCAACCTGCAGCTCGCAGTTGGGCGGTTCGCCGTCAGGATACAGGACTTGCGGGAAAGTTAATAGGTTCCCCCGGAGGTGAG
>JAAYYJ010000494.1 GCA_012515455.1 Oligosphaeraceae bacterium | reverse complement strand
GTATTATTGTTGCCGATCTGGTCAAATCCCCGATCCGCTCCGTCGCCGTAGGGGAAACAGCGGCGGTCACTCTGCCGAACCCGAACGCCAACCTGCTGGTCCCCGTGGAGCTGTCCGGCCTGGCCGGCAACAAGTGGGCCCTGGCCGCTTCCGGCGCCGGGTACAAGCCGGTCTGCGTGTTCATGCGCCGGCGTCCCGACAACCTGGTCCGCCTGGACCGTGATGATGACAGCAATGTGTTCCTGAACGGCGAGTTCCTGTACGGCAGCGACGGTCGGGCCGAAGTCGCATTCGTTCTGCCGCACCTGATCTATTTCGGAAACGCCAGCTAGGGGTTGACATGGCCTACTGCACCATACAGCAGCTGGAAGACCGCCTGACCGCTCCGGTCCTGGGGATGAGTATCCCCGAGTCCGGGGCGGACAAGGCCCGTGTGCTGGGCGGGTATATCGAGCGCGCGGGTGCGCGGATTGACGCGCTTCTGAGCGTGAAGTACGCTACCCCGGTCGCGTCTTCGCCGCTGCTGGCGGATATCTGCTTGTCTTTGTGCCTGTGGCAGATTGAGGCGGACCGGGGGATTACTTCCGGGGACCTTGCCCCCCGGGTGCAGGTGCCCTATGATGAGGCCATGAAGATGCTCAGCGACCTGGCGTCTGGCGCAATGGCCCTGCCAGGGGCTCCTGTCGCGGAGGGATTTTCCGCGGGGCTGGTAGTCCAGTCGCCCACGTCTTTATTTGCCGCCGATTCACCCGGGATGGAGTTTTTCTGATGTCAGAAGTAAGCGTAGAAATGCGGCATGCCTCAGTGGTTATCCGCCAGATTGCCAATTCGCTGCTTAAGGCCCAGGTTCTGGACCGTATTGGCGGCGAGGTGGCTAATGAGGCGCGCAACAACGCTTACTTCCGTCCCGGGCGGTCCTTCTGGCGCGAGATGGGCGACTCGGTCAGCATGCAGAAGAAAGGCCAGAGCGTCATTGTTGGCGCCGCGCACGAGGCCGCCGCCCAGAAGCAGTTCGGGGGCCCGATTGCGGCCCCCGGAAAGGGTCCTGGGTCTACCGGGGCAAAGGCGCTGACGATTCCGCTGGGGGAAGCCCGGGAGAATCGCTGGAATGTCGACAAGGCGGCCATGAAGTTCAACCTGTTCCCGGTGAAGTCCGGGGGGAAGCGCTTCCTGTTCGGCACGCTGCGGAACCGCTCCAAGAAAGCCTCCGCAGAGGCCCAGCCGCTGTTTTTGCTGAAGAAGCGGGTCCTGCAGAAGGCCGACCCGTGGTTCCCGGAAGGGGGCCAGCTGGAGCGGGCAATCGCGCGCGGGATTGATGACTACCGCAAGATGTCAGGAGGCTTCTAATGGCGATTCCTGCAACCGATTATGTAAGACCGGTAAAAAAGCTGCTGGAGCAGGCGCAGGCGGCTTGTATTTCTGCCGGGGTTCCGGCACAGATTTACACCGGCACGACTTACCAGGGGCTTGCCGCCGTCATTCCGTCGCTGCTGGTACAGTCAAAGGGGGACCCGATTGCCGTGGTCTGCTACGGCGGCAGCACTTACGGCAACAAGCCGCGAAGGGAAAGCACGATCAGCATTTTGGTGCTGCAGGGACACACCCGGGTTGCTTCCGGGACGCTGGATGCGATTAGCGCTGCCGAAAAGATCGTCGCTGAGCTGGATGATCAGATTTATCAGGATACGGATGGAGAATGGCCGATCACCGACCACTGGCGGATTTCCAGCGACGAGGTGATAGACATCGAAGACCTCCAGGCCGCAGCCTGTGTGTTGGTTAACTTTAACGTGGAGGATTACTGAAAATGGCAAACACGATTCAATTTGCATGCTCTGGCCGGACGCTTGACATCACCGTCACGCCGGTCCTTGGCAGCGTCCGCGCCGGCGGCGGGCATGACGACCGCGGCGGCGGCAAGATTCCGGCAGCCCGAGCTGGCTATGCCTACAACGGCAGCTGCCAGGTGGTTATGACCAGCGAGACTGCGACCGGCAAGGCGCATACGCTGTCTGAGCTCCTGTCTCTGGTCTCCCCGGTTGGCGATGGAGATATCACCGTCACCGGCGCGGGGCTGTGGGCGAATATCAAGAGCTGGGGGGCGCTGGTGGACATCAGCATCGAGGGCGATTCCGTC
>JAAYYJ010000493.1 GCA_012515455.1 Oligosphaeraceae bacterium | reverse complement strand
TTCAGGTCCAAGTCTTCAATGGCAGCGCCATTGAGGCGCTGATACAGCTCTGCCACCGCCGGCAATTGCTCCCGCCCGTACTGACGGGCATAAGCATCCTGCAGCTCCGCCAGACTTATCCGGCATTTTTGGGCTGGACCGCTGATCAGCACATAATGTTCAATGATCAGCGTAGTGGGCTCGGTATTGACTACTACCGGACGACAAGAACGGTGGATGGCCGCACTCAGCAGATGCTGATTTGCCATCATTCTGCTGGTCACGGTGGGATTATTCTCGTCACTAAGCAGATAGATGAAAAATATCTCATTGTTGAGCTCCACCCGCCGAACACCGGACTGTTTCTCCAAGTTGCAGAGAAAAGGCAAGATGGTGCCGATATGCTCGCCTAAATTCTGGAAAAAATACGCCGGCATTACCTCCTGGAGCATCTGAAAAGCTGTTCCCAGTCGCTTGGCTTGCTCCTTGACGATCTCATTTACCATTGACATTACAGCTGACTCCTGGCTAATCGGACGGCTATAAAACGTGAACCCGGGCAACAATATTTAATGTACCACAGCTCCGGCAAAATTCCATACTCGGTTCTGCATTTAGGCAAAGATTCAGGTCCGGCTGCGCCCAGGGTGAGGCGTCCCTCCTGCTTCCGTCTGCTTGTCTGACTGCCAGATTGACCTCTGCCACGGATATTCTCTGTTCTCCCTGCATTCACGCCCCCGCATTCTGCTCTTTTAGTCCGGGGTGATTATCATTTTCGCCTTTCAGCGATTACGTTATAAGCCTGACCAGGAGATTGCTGCCACCTGTCTCTGTCTCTGGAGAAACTGATTTGAAGACTTCGCTGACCAAAACCATTCTGCTGGATTGCTTGCGCCGACATCAGTCCGGAGGCATCGCCTTGGCATTTTCCGGCGGGGTGGACAGCACCTTGCTCCTGGCGTTGCTGCGGGAACTGCAGCAAGAGCAGCCATTCCCCTGGCTCGCCCTGACCATGCATTCGCTCTTTCAGGCCGAGTCCGAACTGACCCGGGTCAGGGAACTGGCCCGGCAATGGGCTGTGCCGCTGCAAATTCTCTCTCTTGATCCTCTTCGCCTCGAACCAGTGCAAAACAACCGCCCCGACCGCTGCTATTGGTGCAAGCGCCAGATTTTCGAGTCGTTTTGGGAATACGCTCGCAGTCAGGGGTTGCAGACCCTGATGGACGGCACCAATGCCGATGACCTGCTGGCATACCGGCCAGGATTGCGGGCGCTGCGGGAACTGCAGGTCTTATCACCGTTGGCCGAACTGGGCATAGACAAAAAAACGGTCCGCGCTCTGGCCCGGGAACTGGGCCTGGAGAGTGCCGGCAAACCTTCCTCACCCTGCTTGGCTACTCGCTTTGAATACGGTACTGCCTTGACGGCCGGACTGCTCCAGCAGATTCAGAAAGGCGAAGAGATTCTGCGCCGCTTCTGCCCGGAAGGAACCGACCTCCGGCTGCGCCGGCACGGCGACCTGGCCCGCATTGAGGTCCCGCCGGTACTGCTGCCGACCCTGGCGGGACGCCACGCTGAGCTCAGCGCGGCCCTGAAGACGCTGGGGTTCAAGTACGTGACTCTGGACCTCGAGGGCTTCCGCTCCGGCAGCATGGATATCACTCTCAGCCAGAAGGACCCCACGGAGGTGTAAGATGTCTATCGGTTTTACGGAAATATTGCTGATCGTGCTGTTTGTGCTGCTGGTGTTTGGCGCCAAACGCATCCCCGAATTGGCACGGGCATTGGGACGTGCTGCGTATGAATTCCGGAAAGCCAAAGAGTCTCTGACCAGCGAGAGCGAGGAATGCGCCCGGGCAGCGGCAAAAGCTGGCGAGCAGAAGGTGCCCTGCGAGCCTGAAGCACAGGCATCATCCAGGGGCGAAAACAAAGCCGGGTGAATGCCCCGGCACCAGCGCTCCGGAGCGTCACTGCCTTCCCCGGGGCGAGCAGGCAGGGGGAACCCGCTACTGGAGCCAGGCTGCAGCTGCTGGGGGAAAATGCCGTATAGCCTCCCTGAACTCGCTTGTGCTCTGCTGTGGACCATGCCGCTGCACTGTTCCGCCGCAACTTTTTCGGAAGAAAACACTTTTTTTGGTTTTTTTGTTTGCGGAAATGTTAAAGGGATGTTAACTTAATAAGTTGGGACTTGAAAATCATTTACCAGACCGCATGCTTGCAGGGAATGAAGTTATGGCTGACGATCCACAAAGAACGAACAAGTTGCGCTTGCGCAGCACCGACACCAATCGGTTTAAAGTAGATACCGCCAGATTGCGGGTGCAGCCATCCCAGACTCCTGCTGCCGAACCGGAAGTGGCTCTGCCAGAAGCCGGACAGACGCAAAAGGCGGCTGATTTTCACGACCCGGTCAGCCTGCGCGATACCTCT
>JAAYYJ010000492.1 GCA_012515455.1 Oligosphaeraceae bacterium | reverse complement strand
TGGCGTGCAGATTGATAATGTCGCTGGACTGGGAGGAGAGCCCGACCACGTTGATGCCGCGGGCCAAGGTCTGCAGATTGATGTCCGGCCCGACCGTCTTGCGGATCAGGTCCATCGAGTCAAAGGCATCTTCCTGGCAGTAGAAATATGGACTCTGGAAACGTGCCCCGCCGCCGACTTCCAGATGGGTGATGCCGGCATCCACGGCGGCCCGCAGCGCAGGGATGAAATCTGCGGTGATTACCCGGGCGCCGATGACGGATTGAAAGCCATCACGGAAAGACGTGTCCATGAAACGGATTTTTTTCATTACTGCTCCTGATTATGTTTGACTTCGGTGGGAAGATACTGATGGTAAAATACTGAACTAATGCTTTACGGGCAGGACGGCTGCGTTCAACGGCCATTGAATTTCTGGATGGCGGCGCTGACGACTGCCACCAGCTCACCGTTGTCAGTCGTGGCGGCTGCTGCTGCCGGCTTGACCGGCGCCGGGCGCTTGGAGCCCTTGGTGGGCTCGGGCAGCAGATGCGCGTACTTGCCGGCGATATTGCTGACCAAGCTGGTGACCACGACCTGGATGCCGAGGAACGTAAATACGAATCCCATGCCGAGGACAGAAATAATCGCTGCGTTGATCAGCAGTTCCATTGCTAATTCCTTACACTTTTGGGGTTATATTTATGGTGTGCAGGCAGACGTAATTGACTGCGGCCGTTTCTACGGGCGAGTAAATAATATAGTTCCTGTTCAAGCATTTTCCAATGCATTCCGGCGCATCCGCCAATTTGCCCTGATATTTCGCCCCCGGGGGCGAAAATCAGGTCATAATTCCCTGCCGCCCGGCTGCGTTGTGCCCCGTTGTCGATTTCAGGCTATATTTTTGCAGCCATTGTCGGGCCGGTCAGGCATCGGCGCGGAAGATCAGTTCTCGTTCCGCGCCGTCGCAGACCACAGTCTCGACCGGGTGGAATTTTGGGCCCAGGCGGTAATAGAGCAGATTGCGTTCATCCAGGGCGTAGCGTCCGGCGGCAAAATCATGGACCACAGCGGGGAGCACGTTCCAGTCCCCGCCGCATTTGAGCCGTTCCTGGTTGTGGCGGGCGATTTCCTCCAGGCGGTCCTGGAATCCACCGGCCGGGCGGCGTTGCGGGCGACGGGCCTGGATATCCAGCAATGATTGCAGGTTTGCGTCGCCGAGGTCGAGGTCGACCGGGGCGGACAGACCCAGGATTGGCCCGTTGTCCATATCTTCGCCCTGTCCGGTATAGGGCTGGGCCAGGATGACGCTGCTGCGCAGGCAGTCCAGCCCTTCCAGAATTGCCCGTTCAATGGGCACGGTGTGCAGTCCGACCAGGTGGCGGCGTCCGTCTTTCAGATAAGTTAAGTCTCCGGGGTGGACATTCAAGCAGGGGAAATCAGCGGTGAGGTTGGTAAGGGGCACGAAGCCGGCGAAGACGGCGAAGTCGATCTCCAGGGGGGCGAGTTTCTGGCGCAGGCGGTCGCTCCATTGGTTGCGCAGTTCCTGGCCTCTGGGGGTCAGCAGCGAGACTCTGCTTTCGCCTTGGGACAGGTAGAAGGCCTTGATGTCTTCACTGATGACCGGCAGTTCATACTGCCGCCCGAGTTCGCAGGCCCGGCTCTTTTCCGGCGCATCGGTGACCAGAGTCCGGACCTGATACGGGCAGTCCTGCCCGGCCGCTAGCAAGGCGCGTTGGGACTGGAGGATTTTTTCAGCATTGCTGCCACTGCCGCTGAGAAAAATGGCGACGCGGGCTTGGCGTGGCGGACAAGTCTGAAACAGCGGTGATAAAGCAGGCATAGATTGCTCCGGAGCGAAAAAAAATACGTAATTTGGTGAAAAACTCAGCGATTCGAATTGAAACTTCGCGGTTGAAGTACATAGTATAACATTTAACCAGCAAACAAAAAGCGGGTGCGGCCTTTTTTTTTGATTTTTTTGGCTTCCGGCACATAAGAAAGGTGGAGAATTTATGAAGAAGGCACTGTCGTTGGTCCTGTCTCTGTCGCTGATTCTGGTGATTTCCGGTTGCGCGGCTTTTCGTGGTGAGGGTCGTCTGCGGGCGAACAATCTTCTGATCACCGGCAACTATTTCAATTCCCGTCTGCTCTGTGAGCTGGCTCAATACAAGAGCAAGCAGCCGATACTGCTGTTTTCTCTTGATGCGGATGGTGTGCAGCAGCTGTTCTATCTGCCGGCTTCCGGGAAGGTCACCGAGGTCGCCATTGAGGATTACCAGGATATGATTACCTTCATCAACCCCAGGCGCATCCTGGTGGTCGGTGACACGGATTATGTGCCGCAGAAATATGTCGAGGTTGCGCGCAAATGCAACTATCCGATGCAGGAAGTCACCAGCAGTTCCTGGGATAACAACGCCAAGGCTTTGGGCGAACTGCTGAACCAGGGCCGGCTCCTGCGGGATTTTCAGGAAACCAAGCAAAAGCTGGCCAGCGCCGGTTTTGAGCCCAGTAAGGCAGACTGATCTGGCCCGGTCGCAAACACCGCGGTCTGCCGCTCTCGGAACGGTGGCGGCGGAGGGCGGCTCCGGCTGCAAGTCAAGGAAGCAAATAATAGATGTTCACTGCATTATACCAAATAGCCAAGAACACTTTCCGGGAAAGCTTGCGTGAGCCC
>JAAYYJ010000491.1 GCA_012515455.1 Oligosphaeraceae bacterium | reverse complement strand
TGGAAGAGCATTTCGCGCCCCATGGCCTGGAAGTAGCCTATGACGGCATGGAGATTGAATTCTAGAATCTTCGCACCCCCTGCCTGGCCCTGCGCCGTCTCTCCCCTCCGGGGAGGCGGCCGGGGTGCTCAGGCGATGATATCCTGGGCCTGTTTTTTCTCCCATGCTTCGATGGCTGCCCAGGCGGTATAGTTGGCGCTGGCGCCCAGTTCCACATCGATTGGTGAGTGGGTTTTATTCAGAACGCACTGCCGAAATGCCTCCAATTCGGCATAATGCCCCTTGTCGACATGGACCTGCTTGTCATAATAGTAGCCGTAATCCAGGTCTGCCTGGGTCACGCTGCTGCGGAAGCGGACCAGCCTTTCTTCCATCTCCTGCCGGGAGCTGGTAAAAGTCTGTGTGCCGACGCTGTACGGATAGCGATGGCGCTGGCATTCTCCTTCCTTGCCCACTACCACAAGCTCACAGAAGCAATATCCCGCGATAGTCGTATAATCGGTATTGATCTCCAGATACTCTTTGGGAAACCCGGCCGAAGAATTGTCGCCGGCAATGACAACCGCAGTAATATCTTCGGGATATTCCAAGGTGATGATGTTGTTGGTGTTCCCCCCTCCGGCGGTGTAAACCCGCTGCGGGCGCAGACCGGTCAGCCAGTCGAGAAGATTGAAGATATGGGTGGCTTCATGGATAATGGTCGATTCTCTCCGAACCATCACCGCTTCGTAATGTGATTTCGGCCAGAGAATTGCTTCCCCCACGATACGGTAGACAATGGTCGTCTCCCCCTTGCGCAGCTGGCGATAGTACCTGGCCGCATCCTGCATCAGCGGACTGAAGGGACGGTTGAATCCGACCATGAAGGGTATCGGCGAACTCCGCAGCAGAAAGCGCATCTGCTCAGTCTCTTCCCGGCTGCAGCTGAGGGGCTTTTCCACAAACAGAGGCTTGCCGGCTGCAACCGCAGCCTCCATTATGGGAAGACGAAAATCAGGCTTGGTGGCACAAACCACCAGATCAATTTCCGGATCCCGGAAAATCTTTTTATAATCCGTACTGATATATTCCGGGCGGTACTGCCGTTGCAGTTCCTGCAGGGACTCCTGGTTCAGGTCACATAGGGCCCGGAGATGCATCTTTGGGTGATTGTGGATATTGGGCAGGTGATTGCCGCAACAGAAGCCGCCGCAACCCACCACCCCGACCTGCATCATACCGTCTTTCATGTCTTCTCCTCGTTGGGGGACAGCAGCTGGGCTGCACCTTTCGCATCCAGCCGGGGCAGGAACACCGCCACATCACAGCCCTGACCGGGCTCGGATGTGACGTGCAGCCAGCCATGATGGTGCATTATACAGCCATAGACCATCGACAACCCCATGCCAGTGCCTTTGCCGGTCGGCTTGGTGGTAAAAAACGGATCAAACATCTGCATTTTCACCTGCTCGGACATCCCGCAGCCGTTATCCCTGACCCGAATGCAAATGTAGGCATCGGCAACCGCCTGGCGGTCCGGACGATATTCCCAGTCAGTCATTTCGACCCGGGAGACCTCCGCCCGCAGCACGATTTTTTTCTCGCCGGGGATATCCTCCACCGCATCGCGGCTGTTCAAGAGCAGATTCAGCAACACCTGGGTGAGTTGATTCTCATCGCCTCTGATCTGCATGGAATCAGGAGAGATGATGATCTTGAATGACACATTCTTGGCAGTAGGACGAAACAGCTGTTCGACTTTTTCCAGCAGTTGCCCCACATCAATTACACTCTCATTGAATTTGCCTTTGCGGGCAAAGCCAAGCAGCTGGCTGGTCAGCAGCGAGGCCCGGTGACAGGCTGCGGCTACATTATCCAATAAATAACGGTCATTAAAATCCGGTTTGCAGCGCTCCTGCAGGGTCTCAATATTAGCCTGGATGCTATGCAGGAGGTTGTTGAAATCGTGGGCGATTCCGCCAGCCAGCTGCCCTATGGACTCCAGGCGCTGCGAATGCATGGTCTGTTCAGCAATATTCTGCCG
>JAAYYJ010000490.1 GCA_012515455.1 Oligosphaeraceae bacterium | reverse complement strand
TGGTAACCAAACCAAGGCGAACCATATTTCTGCATGTAATATGGCATTTTTTTGCGGAGACGCAGCAACCCGACTCCGCACTCATGTTGGATCTCATCTGACATGCTTGTTCCTGCTGTTATTTTTTTATGGGACGTATGGGACGGATGGCATGGGACAATGGGATTAGAAGTGCCTGCATCCTGCACCATGGAGCGTTCGGGCGTGGGAGAGTAAACAGAAATCACAACCGGGCCGGTTGCGCCACTTTTTTAACCTGCCCCCTGCCCCCTGCACCCTTTTCAGTAAACAAAAAGCATTTCGCGGTATTTCGGCAGCGGCCAGCGACTGTCGTCCACCAGGTATTCCATGGCATCGACCGCTTTGCGCAAATCAGCCAGCGCAACAATAATGCCTTCGTGGACACCTTTCAAAGCCTCTTCCAGAGCATCACTGCGAAAGCAAAGCTCATCCAGACCCCGTCCAAGCGCTTCCGCGGACTGACGCAATCCACTGGTACCGGCTTTCAGGCTGTCCTGCTGTGCCACCTTCAGAGCGGTAGCCAGCCGGCTGTACTCATCGGCAACCACGGGTATGATCATACTGCGGGCAATCTCCAAGCCAATCTGACCCTCAATGCGGATTTTGCGATGGTATTCCTCCAGGAACACCTCAAACCGTGAAGTCATTTCTGCCTTTGAATAGACCCCGTATTTTTCAAAGACAGCCTGTTTCTTTTCCTCTTTCAGGATGCGGATGGCATCCATGGTTGAGGGCATATTCGGCAAGCCCCGTTTTTCGGCCTCATCTTTCCAGGCCTGAGCATAGTTGTCGCCATTGAAAATAATGCGCTTATGCTTACGCAGCACTTCCTGCAGGAGTTTCTGCAGGCCGCAGTTAAAGACCTCCGCTTCCAGTTTCTCCAGGCGCTCACTGAAGTAATCCAGAGATTCCGCCATGATAGTATTGAGGATGACGTTGACCCCCGAGCAGGACTGACTGGCACCCGGCACGCGAAATTCAAATTTGTTGCCGGTAAAAGCCAACGGGCTGGTGCGGTTGCGGTCGGTCGCATCCCTTGGCAGCGATGGCAGTGTATCGACCCCGATCAGCATTTTGCCGGGCTTCTTGCTGCAGGAAACGCTGCCGTTTTCGATCTGGCTGATCACATCGGAGAGCTGTTCGCCGAGGAATATCGAGATGATTGCCGGCGGGGCTTCATTGGCTCCAAGGCGATGGTCATTACCGGCGCTGGCGGTATTGGCTCGCAGCAGATCGCTGTGCAGATCAACCGCCCGGACAATGGCGCCGAGCATGGTCAGGAAAATGGCATTCTGATGCGGGTCACTGCCCGGGTCAAACAGATTTCGGCCACCATAGCTGACTGACCAGTTGTTGTGCTTGCCCGAACCATTCACACCAGCAAACGGTTTTTCATGCAGCAGGCAGACCAGGCCATGACGGTCAGCAACCTGGCGCAGCACTTCCATGATCATCATGTTATGGTCAACCGCCAGATTGAGTTCCTCAAACATCGGTGCCAGTTCAAACTGGGCAGGAGCCACCTCATTGTGACGCGTCTTCGCTGGAATGCCCAATTTC
>JAAYYJ010000489.1 GCA_012515455.1 Oligosphaeraceae bacterium | reverse complement strand
GCCAATATCGATCTGCCCGACCTCAGGGCCGGCAGTGAGGCGACATTCGTCCAGGCGCGCTTCCAAGATGGGAAACTGGCCATCGAGAAGACCCTCTTGCTGGGCTGCGAATACTGAGCTTATCCAGCAAGATTTTTTGGTGATGTGCCTTGCGAATGCAGGCAGTGCTTGCAGGAATTCCCGCACAGGGGACTCTATGCTTGACAAAAGCATCCGCCCGGGGTGCAAAAATGCAAAATCGGATTAAATTTACTGCAGAACTTTTTTGGGGGTGGGTATGAATTGCTGGTCCGGACAGGACGGAAGTATCCCGTACTGCAGTCTGGAAATTCTGCTGCGGTGCGCGGGTTCGCTGCGCCGGGGCAGTCTGCAACATTTATCCTCTGTCAATGCGAAGGGCAGTGCATGAAGATTGAGCGCATCAGCATTCGCCGGATATGCAATCCCATCAATCGGCCGTACGTCACAGCGTTCGGCAGCCAGTCGGCTTTCAACTCCATTCTGGTCTCGCTGGAAAGCGGCGGCCTGACCGGCTGGGGTGAGGCCGCGCCCGGCGGCGGGCCCTTCTTCTCACCGTATACCGATGAAACCAGCTTCTGCATCGCGCGGGATTTTATCGCGCCGCGGATACTGGGACGAGAGATCAGTTCCGGGGCCGAACTGCAGGAGTTGCTGCAGGGCATCCGCGGCAATGAATTCGCCAAAGCGGCTTTTGATGTGGCCCTCTGGGACCTGCTGGCCCGGCAGGATCAGCTGCCGCTGTACCGCCGCATCGGCGGCAGCGGAAACGTTGCCCGGGTGGGCTATACTTTCGGGGTGCTGAACAGCTATGACGAGCTGCTGGCCGGCATCGAAAAGGTCACTGCCAGCGGCTATCCGCGGGTCAAACTGAAGTTCTGCCCGGGCTGGGAGCTGGAGATGCTGGCGGTGGTCCGCGCGGCCTTCCCGGCTCTCACCATCCACATCGACTGCAACAGCGCCTATACGCTTGCGGACCTGCCGCTGCTGCAGGAATTGGACCGCTTCCATCTGGCTATGATCGAACAGCCGCTGCGGCATAACGATTTGCTCGACCACGCCGAACTGCAGCGCCGCATCACCACCCCGATCTGCCTGGACGAGAGCATCACCTCCGTTCAGGAAGCCGAGCAGGCCATCCGCATCGGAGCCGCCCGTTTTATCAATATCAAATACGGCCGGGTCGGGGGCATTACCGCTGCCTTGCAAATCCATGCCCTCTGCGGCGAACACGGCATTGGCTGCTGGCTGGGGGGGATGGGCGAGTCATCCTTAGGCACCACTGTGGTCGCTGCCCTGGCTACCCTGCCCAATGTCAATTACCCGTCTGATATCTCCCCCGCGGAAAAGTTCTATGTCCGGAATCTGGGCACGCCGGTGCTGAGCACCGACCGTCCCGGGACATACACCCTGCGTGAAGAGCCCGGGCTGGATGTCGTGCCTGAGCCGGACGCACTGCGGGATTTCACCGTCGCGGCAGTACATTTCGAGGCCCCATGCTGAACAAACTGGAACGGAAAAAATATCTGCGCCGCCATTGACGACCAGCGCGAAGAACGGCTCGCTCAGCGCCGGCACTGGAATTACCGGCAGGACGAGCTGCGGCAGTAGCCGTCTGCGCCGCCCTGGTTAATAGTACTTAAGACTGTAGGTAAAAGATGTTCACTGCAGGTTTTGCCGAGAGCAATATCACGCCGGAAGAATATCCGGTGACTACTTATATGGGTAGGGTAGATTCTGCTCTGGAGCCCTTGTATGCCCAATGTGCATATTTCTCTGACGGTGCCGCAGAAGTGCTGCTGTTCTCAGTGAATGTGGTGATGCTGGAGTTCCCGCTGGTGGCAGAAATCCGCTCCGCCATCTCGGAGCGCTGCGGCATCCCGCCCGAAAATATCATGCTGTCGGCCACCCATAACCACGCCTGCCCGGCTGTCATCGACAGGCCCCATTTCCCCCGCGAGGAGGGATATCTGCGCTTCCTCTGTGGGCGGCTGGTCGAGTGCGCGCTGGCGGCCCGGCAGAACGAGTCTGAAGCTGTCCTGGGATTGGGGCGGGCCTATGAAAAGCGCATCAATTTCAACCGCCGCTTTATCAAGCGCGATGGCACAGTAGTCTCACAACCGCGTTCAACTGCTGAGCTGCTCTGCAATGAAGGCGTGGTGGACCCCGAAGTGGGAGTCTGCCGGATTACTGACAGAAGCGGCAGAATGCGGGCAATTTTGGTCAATTTCGCTTGCCATGCCGTGCATCAGATGGGGCAGATTGCGGGTGGATATCCAGGAGTGCTGCGTCAGTTGCTCAGACAACAATACGGCTCGGATTGCACGGTGCTGTTCCTGAATGGGCCGTGCGGAAATATCATCCACCGGAATTTTGAGGACCCAGCCAGGACCGACAGCAAGGAATATAGCGGTCAGTGCCTGGCTGAAGATGTCAGCGCAGTACTGTCTGCCCCAATGACAGTACTGGAGCCGCGCTTGACGGTCCGAAATACTCACATGCGGGGCTATTACCGGCCTCTGGATGAATTGCGCCGGAACAGCGGCAAAATGGAGCAGTTTAACGTCCTGCCGGCGGTTCTGAAAAACGGCTGGTATGACTGGAGTCTGCAGGAACTGGAGAAGATGCATGCCGCAGCCGAGGGCGAGGATTTCAGTGTGCAGACCTTCGGCTTCGGCACTGGTTTTTCGCTCAGCGCGGTCCCCTGCGAGTATTTTTCCCAATACGCGTTGCGGATCAAGGAAAAACTGCCGGGGCAATACGTGTTCCTGGCGGCACCGGCCAACGGCTGGCTGGGTTACGTCCCGTTTTCCGGGTGTTTTGCCCGCCGGGGCGGGCACGAGACCACTACTGCCTACTGGAGCAAGATGGCGCCTGATACCGGCGACCGCATAGAAGCGGTACTACTGCAGCATCTCTGCCATGGCTAAGCCGCCGCCGGGGCTGCCATCGTTGGGTCAGGAGATGAAATTGGTGGCCACCAGCGGTTCGGAGGACGGCAGCGGCAGCCCGGCCTGGGCAGTGCTTTTCAGCATATGGGCCATATTCTTGCCCAGCGTCCGCATGGTCTGCAGTCCTTCCAGGTCGCGTTTGACTTCGGCCGGATTGCACCCGTGGGTGGAATTCCAGTACTGGCTGGCCACGACCGGCATTTGCAGGATGGTAAAGTACTTGTTGAGCCGGTCGAAGGCTGCGCTGGCGCCGCCGCGCCGGCAGTTGACCACACAGGCACCGGGTTTGTGCAGCAGATACTGGGCGGCAGAGAAAAATATCCGGTCCAGGATGGCGCAGAGACTGCCGGCGGGTCCGGCGTAATAGACCGGCGAGCCGATGATGATGCCGTCTGCGGTCTGAATCCTTTTGACCAGTTCGAGGTACAGCCGGTCCTGGAAGATGCAGCCGCCACCGCGGGCGCTCTTGCAGCGGAAGCAGGCGGTGCAACCCTGCACCGCCTGGCTGCCAATCCAGAAAATCTCAGTTTCGATGCCGTTGTCCTGCAAGGCGCCGGCGACCTCGCTCAGTGAGGTGAAGGTGCAGCCATCCTTGTGGGGACTGCCATTGATCAAGAGGACTTTCATTGCTGGTCTCCAGGTATGTTGGCGGTGGGGTCAGCTCCCAGAAGTGCGTGCAGGCATCCGCCCGTCTGCTGCCACTATAAACCCAGGCAGGGCAGGGGGCGACTGCGGTGGTCAGGACTTATAAAATATACCCCGGGCGAGGATTTTGCAAATTCCGGCTGGGGGGGGGCGCTGGCGTTCCCGGCGAATCAGCCGATGGCGGGGGTGAGTGCCGGTTTGTGCAGATGCTTTCGCAGCACGAAGGCGAAGCAGAGCAGCAGCACTGCCAGGGTGGCCGCCCAGGAAATCGGGTATGAGAGATATACCGTGGTGATGTTGTGATATTCTGCCTGCTGAAAAATCGTGGCCAGCCACAGCAGCCGCAAGCCGCAGGCCCCGACCAGCGACACCAGCATCGGGGTCAGGGAATAGCCGATGCCGCGCAGGGCCCCGGAGGCCACGTCCATCATCCCGCAGAGGCAATACGGGCAGCAGATGACTTTTATGCGGACCATTCCCGCTGCAATCACGGTGGCGCTGTTCGAATACAGCCCGAGCAAGGACTGGCTGTTCAGCCACATCGCGAAGCCCATGCTCAGGCCGATGATAATCACGCACATTTCCGCCAGCAGGAAGGTCGAGAAAACGCGCTGGTAATTTCTGGCGCCGAAGTTCTGGCTGGAGAAAGAAATGGCAACCTGATAGAACGCCACCATCGCCAGATAAATAAAGCCCTCCAGATTAGAGGCAGCGGAATTGCCGGCAATCACAGTCTCACCGAAGGAATTGACTGCGGACTGGATGACCACATTGGAGATGCCGAAGATGATCCCCTGGCAGCCAGCCGGCAGGCCGACCCAGATGATTTGCCGCAGGCTCTCGCGGTCAAAACCCAGCCGGCGCCAATACAGACGTAGCGGACCCTTCTCAGCCATCAAACAGCGCAGAACCAATACCGCGGAGATAATCTGCGCAATCACGGTCGCCAGAGCGACCCCGGCGACTCCGAGGTGGAAAACAATCACCATAATCAGATTCAGGATGACATTGACAATGCCGGCCAAGAGCAGGTAGTAAAACGGCCGCCGGGTGTCGCCCATCGCTCGCAGCAGGGCTGCCCCGTAGTTATAAACCAGGTT
>JAAYYJ010000488.1 GCA_012515455.1 Oligosphaeraceae bacterium | reverse complement strand
TGAGAAAAATTATACCTTGCGGAGACTGGAACTGCCGGGATGGCGGCAGACTCTCAATCCGGCAACACCAGCGTATCACCGGTCCGCTGTTGCCAGGCGCCGATCAGGGCCCGTAAACGCTCTCGGACGGCATCAGTCCCGGATTGCTGAATGAGGTTCTGCCGTTCGCCTGGATCTTGGCGGAGATTATAAAGCTCGTGTTCGCCGTTGCTGGCACAGTTGAACTTCCACTGATCGGGACTGATTACAGTGCGAACCTGGGCCGAACATGATGTCCGGATTTGCTCCAAGGTCTCAGGCAAGGTCTGCAGCCAGTCCGGAGGGGGGGTGGCAGTCAGGCTGTTGCCGGCACCCGTGCCGACACCAAGCCATTCCACAAAGACCGGCCGGGGTTCAAAGTCGGCGGGATTGCGTACCGCCGGCAGCAGACTCTGGCCTTGGAGATGATCGGGAACGTCTTCTCCCATCAGTTCGAGCAGGGTCGGTACCAGATCAATATGACTGACCGGACCATCTATGCGGCAGGATCGCCGCTGCCCAGGCAGGCGTAGCAGCATTGGCACCCGGGAAGATTCCTCGTACATCACACATTTGGCAACCAGCTGGTGCGCACCCATCATATCACCATGGTCGGAGGTGAAGACAATGATGGTGTTCTCGTTCAACCCCAACTCCTCCAGGCAGTCGAGGACACGCCCGATGTGGGTATCAATCAGCGAACAGAGGCCCCAGTAGTTGGCAATCAGACGCTGCCAATCAGAGGTGGTCTGCAAAGGCAGCCCGCTGGTCCCGCAGTGCCGGTAGTATTGCTGCAGGAAACGCAGCTTCACGGGCTGCCCAGGGCCGGGAAGGGCCGAGAAATTCTCCGGTAGGGGGATCTCCGCGGGGGAATACTGCTCATCGCGAGGGCCAAAGAAGGGCATATGTGGTTCCAGGAAGTTCAGGAACAACACGAAGGGATGACGCTGATTCTCGCGCAGAAAACGGCAGGCCTCGCCAGCCAGGAAAGACGGCTTGCTCCATTCCTCCGGCAACCGGGCCGTCTCACCCCGCCCGAAACGCTCGCCGTGCTGCGGATGGATGCCGTTGCGGCCTAGGTAATGATGGTATGAGGAAAACGAGGATCGGTCCCGCCCGGTGGTGAACCAGCGATTGTACGCGTCCTCGGTGCTGATCCAGTCACTGAAGCCGTGCTGCGCGAACAGCTCGTCGCCGAGATGCCATTTGCCGTAATGCGCACAATGATATCGCCCGGAGGTCAGCATTTCGGGCAGACAGGGGATTTCCGGCGGCAAAACTAGGTTGTTGGCACTGCAGCCGTTGCTGTGTGGATAAAGCCCAGTCAACAGTGAGGAGCGGGAAGGGGTGCAGACTGGCTGGGTCACATAGGACTGGTCAAAAATGCAGGATTGCTCAGCCAGCCGGTTCAAATTCGGCATGGCAATGCGGTCGTTGCCATAGGCTTGCAGAGTCCGGAAGGACTGTTCGTCAGTATAAAGAAAAAGAAGGTTCGGAGGGGTGCTCATGATTGAACTCCGGGTTGTGATTGAACCGTTAAGGCGCCTTGGCGGTTATTCAATATGTGAAATAAATTTAAGTTGA
>JAAYYJ010000487.1 GCA_012515455.1 Oligosphaeraceae bacterium | reverse complement strand
GAACACCTGAACCATTACAATTACCTCTTCGGAGGGGTGATGCTGCAGTGGATCGATGAATTCGCCTATATCGCTGCCATCCGGGAATTCCCCACCTGCCGTTTTGTGACCAGGGCCATGGACAAGGTCTCGTTCCATAAAAGTGTCAACAACGGCACGCTGCTGCGTTTCCAGGTCACGCGCGAGCACCTGGGCAATACCTCAGTCAGCTACCGGGTGAGGGTCTGGGCCCGGGATTTTCAGGAAATACCGGAGAATGAAGTCTTCGAGACCGTGGTGACCATGGTCTCCATGGGACCCGACGGGAACAAGACCCCACTGCCGCAGGATTGCGTCAGCGCCTGACCCATCCGGACGGAGTGGCCGCTGCATCCTGCCTGCAGGCACGCTCTCCCCAAGCGCGACCCTTTGTCCTCACCCCTACCAGGAGAATCAAGATGAAGATCCTTTTTATCGGTGGAACCGGTAATATCTCCAGCGCCTGCGCCCGGCTGCTGCACCAGCGCGGGCATCATATCACCCTGCTGACCCGCGGCAAGCATGACATCCCCGCCGAATATGACAGCATCGTGGCGGACCGCAATGCCCCCGGCGCCTGGAAACAGGCCATGCAGGGGCGTTTTTTCGATGTCATTGCTGACTTTATTTGCTTTAACGAGCCTGACGCCCGCATCGCCTTCGAGGCCTGTCAGGGCCATTGCGGGCAGTATATCTTCATCAGCACCACCGTGGTCTACGCCAAACCGCCAGCAGTGCTGCCGATTTCCGAGACGGCTCCGAAAGGGAACGCCTTCTCTGAATATGGGCGCGGCAAAGAGCAAGCTGAGAGCTATTTTCGCCAGCGGCAGCAGCAGGCTGGCTTCCCGCTGACTATCGTTCGCCCCTCGCATACCTACTCCAACAACTGGCTGCCGAACCCGGTCACCAGCATCGGCTATACCCTCGCGTACCGCTTGGAAAACCGTCTGCCGGTATTTGTGCACGATGATGGACAGGGACTCTGGACCTTGACCCATGTCCGCGATTTCGCGGTCGGTTTCGCTGGACTCTGCGGCCAGCAGGAATGCCTGGGAGAGGACTATCAGATTACCGGCGACATGATCCTGACCTGGAACCAGATTATCACCGAGACCGCCTGGGCTCTCGGACTGGATCACTGGGAGGTGGTGAAAATCCCCACCAGCTTCATCTGCCAGGTCGTTCCCGCGATGTCGGATAAGCTCCTGGGAGATAAAGCCTGCCCGGGAGTATTTGACTGCTCAAAGTTGAAAAATCAAGTCCGGGATTTCGATGCCGCCATTACTTTCAGGGCCGGTATCCGCGAATCTGTCGCCTGGTTTAAGGCCGATCCTCGCCGGCAGGTCGTGAATCAGGATCACAACCGGGTCTTCGACCAGGTCATTGCCGCCTGGAAAGCCGCCGGTCATTAGCCATCTGGCCCGTCATCCGGGGAATACCACCGGGACCGCTACTGCTCCTGCAATAATTTCAGCGGGCTGGTGCAGCGCGCGATGATGGCCGGCACCAGTGCCGCGGCCAGGCAGATTGACAGGGTGAGCAGCAGCCCCTGGACAATCGCCGGCCAGGGCAGGGCGAAATTCCAGCCCATGCCGCCGAAGAAGGTCAGGTGAGTGGCCATTTGGGCGCTGCACACCCCTGAGAATATTCCGTATCCCAAGCTCAGCAGGGTGGCGGCAAAACCGGTCACGGCTGCTTCGCCCAGCAGCAGCCGGAACAAAGCGCTGCCACTAAGCCCGACTGCCCGCATAATGCCCATCTCCCGGCGTCGTACCCGGATGGAGGCTAGGGCGGTGTTGGCTACCGCCAGAGACATAATCCACAGTAGCAGCTTGGGCATCCGCAGCATCCCCGAGACGATGGTCTCGGTGCGTCCCATAATGGACTGGTGCAGGGATGCCGTGCTGGTGATCTGGACGCTTTCCTGGCCGACAATGCCTTCGCCGCCGCCCACTACGGGGAAGCTTTGGCCGCGATTGGCCTCGGCCAGAGCCTGGAAGGACGGCAGCAGTGATTCCTGGCTGACT
>JAAYYJ010000005.1 GCA_012515455.1 Oligosphaeraceae bacterium | reverse complement strand
TGCGAAGGCGTATTCTGGAAATGCAAATAGACCTCGCCCGGAGCCAGGGCTAAATGGGGCTTGCCCGGCAAGCCCTGCAAGCCAAAATTCATTTTCGCCCGCACCACTCCATGGGTCAAGCTGCAGCTGCAGCCGTCAGAACCGATTTCCGCCTGTACCCCGGGATGCAGCACGAAGACAAAGTTGAATTTCGCCGCCCGCTGGCTGCAGACTGCGTCCGAAATACTCACCTGGGCTTCCTGGCCCAGAGTCAGACTGCGTGTCCAGGAAACGCCCTGCCAGGCCTTCTGAAGGCTGGTCGCGCTGGCCGCAATACGCCAGAGCCCGTCCTGCGGCGTATGCTGCCAGGGGGTGACACTCAGAGTGGGACTGCTGGACCACTCGTAGGTACCGACAATGCCGGCATCGCCAACTCCATCCACCAGCATGGTCGAGTGCGCCTCGGGCAGCTTATACCACTCTGCAAATTTCCGGCAGTCGTAGTTGCTGCAGCCGCTGTCAACCAGGAAAGGTTTCCCCTCCAGCCACAAGGTCAAAGCATTCTTGCCGCCATGGTAATGCGAGAACTGGCCCGGGAACGGCCCCGCATCCAGAAAGGCAAAGGTGCCACCCGCCGACCACGCGGCCAATTGTCCGCAGGGCAGCAGTGCCGCCGCCGGCGAGGAGGAAGACTGCGCCGGCAACCCTGCCTGACCGGGGAAGGACGCCAGGAAGGCCGACAGATTCACCGGGTAGCCATCATTGAGCACCACCGAACTGCCGTCCGGCTGCCGGAACATGCGGCAGACCGCGACCGCCTTCTCCAGCATTGCCAGGGCCTCCGGGGGCAGTGGCTCCCCGGACCGCTCCGCCAGGATGGCGGCATCGCGGCACAGCCAGGTCTCGAAGATATGGTAGGATGGACTGCCCTCATGCAGCATCCCGTCGGACAAATAGTCATTAATCAGATGCCAGCTGATCAGCTCCCGCCCTTTCCGGCGCCAGTCAGGATTGCCACAGGCTGCATCGGCATAAAGCAGTGCCATGGCCCGCAGGGCCTGATGATTGCTCCGATGCGGCTGGCAGCAGTCGCGTTCCTGGAGGAAAACCACCTGGCCGTGAGTGCGGATCATCGCATCGAGCTCCTGCCAGTCCTGGACCGTGAGCGAGGGAGAGTCCCGCAAAAAGTACATTGCGTGCAGAAAATGCAGCATCCGGCTGGCCGGCTGGAAATCGAACCAGTTGTAATCGACGATCTTCTCATTCTGGCTGAATACCGTGTAGGGCTGGGTGTTGTATTCATCCCGGATGCGGTCGGTGAGATTCTGCCAATTCTGGGCGATCGCGGCGGAGTCCCGGGGGGCGGGATAATTACGGCTGAACCACAGCATCATATCCCGCACCAGCAGCGCGAGCTTCTCATCGCCGCTCTGGCGATAGCGCTTGGCCAGGGGCACAATCGCGTACATCCGGCTCAGCCAGCAGGATTTCTCCACTGTACGCCATTTGGCAAACCGCAGGAAATCCAGCTGGGGCAAGGTCCCGAACTGATCCAAGGCACCGTGTTCCAGGATATTCGCGCAAATCTGCTGGTCCTCAACACTGCCCAAAATCTCCCGCTGAATAAAACTGCCGCCGCCATCATGAGGATACAGTTCAAAAAAATTGTGCTGCAAAAGCAGCTCTTCCGACAGCGCCGGACGGAACCGGGACACGATTTTTTGGGTCATACCAGAAACCTCCACTTGCTTCAGACGGCCAGCCGCAAACAAAACGCCGCGGGAATAGGCCGCCAGGTTGTATGTTTTAAGGCAACAATTGACATTTCTACCAGGAAATGCAGAAATATATCACTTCCGGTGTTAATTTAAAGCAAATGACGGCGAATCCCGCCGCATAATCGAGGTCCACAGTGCAAATGAAAATTTTCCTGCTGTTTATTTTTCTGAGTGCTGGTCTGGTACCGTGTCACGGGGCCTGGTGGTGGCCTTTCGGCAGCTCCAAGCCCAGCAAACCAGAACTGAGCACCATGGACCAACCCAAGCCGATCATGGAGAGCCAGCATGCTCCGCGACCGGAGGACAAGGTCTCGGTGGAGCGCCTGGAAAAAATGGCCGAAGAAGGCAACCCCAATGCCCAGCTGGCCTTGGGGAAAATCTACTTCGAGGGTCTGGTCAAGAAGAAAGCAGATCACAAGAAGGCCTTCAAGCTCTTTATGGCCGCAGCAGTGCAGGACAGCCCCCAGGCAATGTTCAATGTCGGACTCTGTTATGACGGCGGCTTCGGAGTAAATAAAAATCTCCTGGAGGCACTGCGCTGGTACCATAAAGCCGCCGATGCCGGAGTGCCTGAGGCGCAAATCAACGCTGCCATCGCCGCAGAACAGCGCGGCGACTATCCGACCGCAATGAAATACCTGCGCCTGCGCGCCGCACAAGGTGACACGCCGGCAATGTACAAGGTGGCCATTTTCCTCCTGAACGGCTTGGGAGCGCCGGCCAATCCTGCTGAAGCGGTATCCTATCTGCTGGAAGCCTCACGGCGAGGCAACAGCCGGGCCCAGGTGCGCCTGGCCGACTGCTACCAGCAGGGCTTGGGCATCGAACGGAACTACGCGGAAATGTTCAACTGGCTGACCCTGGCGGCACAGGACAGCGACCCGGAAGCACAGACCAAACTGGGCTACTGCTACCAAAAAGGCTATGGCACCAAACAGAATGCCGACCTGGCCTTCAGCTGGTTCAAGAATGCCTCCGCGGCCGCCTACGGACCGTCTTACATCTACCTGGGTGACTGCTACCGCTACGGCGACGGCACCGCCTGCGACCTGGGCAAGGCCTTCGAATGCTACCGCGCCGCCGCCGAGCAAGGCGAAGCTATTGGCGCGTTCAATCTGGCCATCGCCTACAGCGACGGCATCGGCACCCCAAAAGACGCCGCCGAGGCCCTGCGCTGGATGCGTAAAGCCGCCGAGGAGAATCTGGCCTTCGCCCAAATCCAGCTGGGGCTGTACCTGCAGCAGGGATACGGTCTGACTGCACCGGCACCGAAGGAGGCCATCGGCTGGTTTGAGAAGGCCGCCGAACAGCAGGAACCCCTGGCGATGCTGCAGTTGGCGACTTGCTACCTGCAGGGCATTGGCACGCCGGTTGACCTTGAGACCGCCCGCAACTGGCTCAGCCAAGCTGCCGCGGGCGGCAACCGCGAGGCGATCTCATTATACTCCGAGCACTTCGGAAAACAGCCGTGAAGACTGGTTCACAACGATAATCTCACTGACACTCACCCAGGAGTGAATTCCGCATGGACAAACGCATCACCGTTCGCGACCTGGCCGCCCTGAAAAAGAGCGGCCAGAAGATAGTAATGATTACTGCCTATGATGCCGCCCAGGCCCGCTGGGGCGACGAAGCCGGCTGCCAGATTCTGCTGGTCGGCGATTCCATGGGCAACACGGTGCTGGGATACGACAGCACTCTGCCGGTGACCTTGGCGGAATCGCTGTCACATACCGCCGCAGTGCGGCGGGGCAGCAAACGCGCGATGGTCATCGGCGACATGCCGTTTATGAGCTACCAGGCCGCCCAGGATGAAGCACTGCGCAATGCCGCCCGATACTTGAAAGAGAGCGGCGCCGACGGCGTCAAGCTGGAAGGGGGACGCGCCATGCTGCCCACCATCCGCCGCATGGTGGAGGTCGGCATCCCGGTCATGGGACACCTCGGGCTGCTGCCGCAATCATTCCTGAAGGACGGCGGCTATCATATTCACGGCCGTGACACCCAGGAGGCCAAAGACATCCTGGACGACGCTTTGGCGCTGCAGGAAGCCGGTGTCTTCGCCATCGTCTTGGAGGGCATCCCGGCCGAACTCTCGCGCGAAATCAGCGCCCGCCTCACCATCCCGACCATTGGCATCGCGGCCGGTCCGCATTGTGACGGTCAGGTGCAGGTGATCTCTGACCTGCTGAATATGGGCGGCGGCTATCTGCCCCGGCATGCCAAGGTTTATGCTGACCTGTCCAGCATCTGCACGGCTGCCATCCGGCAGTACTGCCAGGAAGTCCAGAGCGGGCAGTTCCCAGCCGGAGGTAAATGAGCGAAATGAAAATTCTGCGCAGCATAGAAGCCATCGAGTCTCAGCGTTCGGAGTGGCAAAGCCGCAATTTGCGGATTGCACTGGTTCCCACCATGGGCTATTTGCACGCCGGGCACCTGTCGCTGGTCAAGATCGCTAAAGCACAATCCGACCGGGTCGTGGTCAGCATCTTCGTCAATCCAACTCAATTCGGACCCAACGAGGACCTGGACCGATATCCGCGCGATTTCGACCGCGATGAACGACTCTGCGCTGAAGCGGGAGTGGATGCGGTCTTCTATCCTCCGGCAACTGATATGTACGCCCCCAATCACTCGACCTGGGTGCAGGAGGACAGCCTCTCCCAGACGTTGTGCGGTGCCAGCCGGCCGGGCCATTTCCGGGGGGTGACAACCGTGGTGCTGAAGCTGTTCAACCTCAGCGGCTGCCGGACCGCCGTCTTCGGCCGCAAGGATGCCCAGCAGGCGCTGATTATCCGCCGCATGGTGCGCGACTTGAATGTCCCGGTCGAAGTCGTTTTCGCCCCCCTGATCCGGGAACCCGACGGGCTGGCCCTGAGCTCACGCAATAAATTCCTCAGCCCGGCTGAGCACCAGAGTGCCTTGAGTATCTCCAGAGGGATATTTCAGGCGGAAGAGCGCTACCGGGCCGGGGTGCGGGAGGCCGAGCCGCTGCTGGCGGTCGTGCGCGAGAGCATCTCAGCCGCAGGGGGAAAAATCGATTACGTGTCCCTGATGGAGCAGGAAACGTTGCGCCCGCTGGCTGTCGCCGACCGGCCGGCACTGCTGGCCGTGGCGGCCTTCTTTGGCCAGACCAGACTTATTGACAACGTTTTTCTGGAATAGTGGCTCAGGCCCAGGTCCAGCTCTGCCGGCGATTGGCGGCACAGAGCTCCTCACCAGTGAAGCCAACCGGATAGATATCCCTGGTCCAGGTGCGGCGGGCAAAATATTCCTGCCTGGCGATTTCCGGCTCCTGCTCTCCCGGCAGGAAGGTGACCATTTCTGCGGGCTGGCGCAGCCAGCCCAGCATGCCCCGCCAGATGTCAGCCGGCGAGAGCAGGCGTCCCGATATTTCCCAGGCCGCCGGCAGCTGAGTCCGGTAATCCATTTCCCGGTCCAGCTGCGCGAGCGCCTCCCGCACTGCCGCCAGCGGCAGGCTCAATGGCCCGGTCAAGGGCAACGCGGTATTG
The DNA here is from genome assembly GCA_012515455.1 of Oligosphaeraceae bacterium. GTDB lineage: Bacteria > Verrucomicrobiota > Lentisphaeria > Oligosphaerales > Oligosphaeraceae > JAAZIZ01. Next base: position 5,401 of record JAAYYJ010000005.1, on the reverse strand, counting down.
CCGACCGGCCCCAGCAGCGGTCGGGTGCTCAGCAGATCGTGGTCACACAGCATTGCCCGCACCAGCAGCCCGAAGAGCTCCGCCGGAGATAAATTCCAGGCTGGGGCAATGGCCGTCGGCAGACCGGCCAGGTCCCGCCGGGAGATTTTTCCGGGCCGGGGCAGGCGTGCGGCGGCGGCGGCCTCGGTGGTGCTGACGAACTGCACATCCTGATGCTCCAAAACATAATCGAGCAAGGCGGCGAAATCGCCCAGCAGCTGCTCCCGCACTGCGGCCGGGTATTTTCCGGCTGTGGCCTCGCACCAATTCCGGCGCAAATCATAGCCCTGGTAGAGGTTATTGACCGACACCCAGGAGGATATATTGTTATTGTACACGAATTTATACGGGTGATTGAACAGCTTCAGCATGGCGTCGCCCTGCTGGTAATGCCGGTCGAACTCCTGCTTCATCTGGTCCAGACGCCCGGCCTGAAAGGGCAGTTCCAGCCCCTGATGGGGACCGGTATAACAGATTGACTGCATATAACGGCAGAATGGCCGGCCCTGTCCGGGCAGGCCGGACAAGCCCAGCACCTCCAGCCCCAGCAGCTTCATGGCGTACATCAACTGGGGGGCAAAGGAAAACTCCGTCACATAGTATACTGGCATCCGGCCAAAAAATTCCCGCACGTCCTGCAGCCCGCGTCCCTCGCTGAGCAGCAATTCCTGCACTGCCTCGGTCCAGCTCCGGCCAGTGCAGACCTCCCCCACGAAGGGGTAGGCGCCGTGGGTATTGGTATGGTAGCCCAGCTCGTGCGCAGCCAGTGCTGAGACGATCGGGCTGGAGGCAGCCCGGCGCCAATGCCGGACGATGTCGCCGGTGACGTGAAAACAGCCGCAGATGCCACGTGCACGCATAATCTCGGCCAGGCGCAACAGCACCGCATCGTGCTCCGGAGTGGTGAAATCCTCTGTCGCGAAGGAAAGAAATATTCGCATAGCCTTAATCCATGGGAGTGGTTGCCGCGGAGCGATGCTCCCGGCTCTGGATAAAATCAGCGGGCGGCAGCCGCAGCTGCCGCGGCCATTTTTTCTGCGGCCTGCTGTGGAGTCATGGTGCCGGCAAACAGATTATGAGTGGTCTTTTTATGCTCGACTGCCAGACGCGGCGACAGATACTGGTCGTAATACGGCTGCAGCGAGGCAGCCGAACGCAGCAGCGCCAGGGCTTCCCGGGTCGCCTCGGGCAACTGTGCTTCCTGCTCGGGTGTGGTCCGCATGGCCGGCAGCCGTCCGATCCGGCACCAGTCGCTGACCACTTGGTCATCGGTCAGGAAGCGCAGCAATTCGCAGGCCAGCGCCGGCTCCCGGCAGGTACTGGACACCGCAAAAGCGCAGTTAATACCCCCCAACAGAGTGCTGGAATCGCCCTGCCCGCCTGGCACTGCTGGAAACGGGACTGCCTGCAGCTGCGGCAAAAAATCGGGCTTCTCAACCAGAATCCGCGCCACCAGCCAGGTGCCCATCAGATGCATCGCCGCTTCTTCCCGCAGAAACAACGCCCGGGCGGGGCCGTCATCCATGCCGTTGCAGCCATTGGGAAAGGCCTGCGTCCGCAACAGTTCCTGCAAGTATTCCCCGGCCTGGACAAAACTCGGATCGGCAAAAGATGCTCCGGCTTGGTTATGGGCGGCGTCCAGGAACAGCTGGGTACCGCCGCAACGGTTGGCCAGATAACAGAAATAGAACGCCCCGGTCCACTGTTTCATATTCCCCAGGGCAAACGGCACGATACCTTGTTCCCGGAACCGCGTGCAGACCTGCAGCAGTTCAGGGTACGTCCCCGGGTAACTCAGGCCGTGCTTTTGAAACAGCGCCCGGTTGCACCACAGCAGCACCGCCGACATATCCAGAGGCAGAGCATAAATCCGCTGGCCATCCCGGCACAAGTCCAGGGCGCGGTCAATAAAACGATCCTCCTGTGCGTTCTCTCTAACACTGTCGCTGAGGTCAAGAACCCTGCCGGCCCGGGCCCGCTCCAGCAGGGGCCCACCGCCCCAGGTAAAGAATACATCCGGCGGGCTGCCGCTGGCTTCCTCAATGGCCAGTTTGGTCTTGTAGGCGTCATTCTCGAAGGTCTGGATATCGACCCGGCAACCGGGATGCTGAAGTTCGAAACGCTGCACCGCCGCAGCCAGAATCTCACGCGGGCCGCTGTAATTCATAATATGCCAGAAACGCAGCCGGATCAGCGCTGCGCTCTCCCCCGGCTGACGGGTTTCCTCCCGGCCACAGGAGGGCAGCAGCAGCAACGCCAGAATACCGCCCAGGACCAAAGCAAGATTTCTCATAATTGCTCCAGAAATAGAAAGCACCAGAATTCTCCGGACGGTACCGCCCGGGCATTGATCGGAACGCCCGGATAGTGGCTTCCGTCGTGTATATATACACCGGAATAACGCTTTAATTAGCGGGAAAATTGGCTATGAATCGCGACAAAAACTTTTTCTGGTTCTGCTGCTGCCTGTCCCTGCTGCTCCATCTGCAGTGCGCCTGGGCAGACGGGGAAGCGGGGGCCGACAAACCAGTCCGGCTGCACCGCACCGTCACTCGTCTGACCACCTTCGCGTATACCGAAACGGAAATCCGCCGGCAGCTGGAAAAAATCTTCCTGCAGCGGCCAGGCCGGATGGTGATGGTCTCCCGCTTTGCTGAAATACCGCCCAGCATGGGCCTGTTCGCGACGACTGAGCCCAGCCGGCAGTCGCTGGTGCTGCTCTGGGAAGCGCAAATCACATTGTCAGAACCGGGCGATTGCGAATTCGGCATCAATCGCCCGGACCTGCCGTGGGCCATCTTTCTGAATGGCGAATACCTGTACGGCTGGCAAAGCAGCAAATTAAGCGGGCAGAATCAGCTGTTCACCCCTGCCCGCAACCTTGCCGCCGGCAGGCATACCCTCCAGCTGGTCGCGGTGCGCAAAGTCTCGGAAGAGCTGCCGACCTTGCGCTGGCGCAAAAATGGCTTACCGGCAGAAGGCGGCGAGCTGACCGGTCTGCTGCCCCTGCCGGCCCATGGCTTGGCGGCAGACGCAGCCCAGACCGCCGTTTGGGGGAAACCCCGCTGCTTCCATTTTCTGGATACTGACCAGTATCTGCATGGCTATGCCCGGACCGGCACGGCAGAATTCCTGCCTGCGACCCGCACTGCCGGTCTGCAGCTGACGGTGAACGGGCAGTCGCAGAGCATCCCCCTGCTGCCCGCCTGGCCGCTGGCCGAGCCGCTCTCCTGGCGCTCACGCCTGAGCAGCAGTGAAACCCTGCTCGCCGCCCGCGAGAATCTGCCCCTGCTCCATCAGATGAGCTGGCCAGCCAGCCTCCCCGAGTCCTGGAAGGAAAACTGGCTCTTGCGCTGCCTGCATTACGACCGGGGGGGCAGACTACTGTCGAACAAGGTTATCCATCGGGGTTTTCAGGAAACGCTGCCGCTGTCTCTGCCCCTGGTGCCGGAAAGCGGCCGGCTGACATTACAGGCCTTCCTGTTCTCAGTGCCGGTTGCCAAGCCAGTACAGGTGAACATCATCCGTCCTGGCGGCTTCACACCAGAGATAAGCGTGCGGGGAGAATCCTTCTGGCTGCAGGACGACCTGGCGGTGCTGCGTTGCGACCCGCTCCCTGACCTCGGGCAAAAGCCGGACCGGGCAAAAACTGCCTTGTCAGGGTTCAAACCTGCACGGCTGTATCTGTTTGATGAAGGGAACGGCGACACCCACTCGAGTGTTGACTCCCCGTCTTTCACCCAGCTGCTGCAGCAAAATTCCCGGATCAATATCGGCAGATTGCCTGTACCCGTGGTTGCGGGCCGCCCGGATGCCCTGCGTGGCCTCGCGGTGCTGGGAAAACTTCTGCCCATGCGTCCGGATGCGGCGCTGCTTAACCTCGGGACCCTGGAACTGCAGTCCGGCCTCAGTCCGGAAAGATGGTGCCGGACTCTGTTGTTTATGAGTCAGGTCTGCCAGGCGGCCAACATCACGCCGGTTCTGCTGACCTGGCCGCCGCAGCCAGGCATCAGTAGCAGCACTGCCAGGCAAAGCGCACTGCTCATTAAAGAACTGGGACTGGCCCTCGGCATACCGGTTATCGACCTGTATTCAGCCCATATCCAGGAGGATGCCGCGGTCCACAACTGGTTCCGCAATGAATTCGCCGAACATCTCGCACCTGACGCAACCGGGCAGACTTGGCTGGCGGGCAAAATCAGTACAGCTTTGCAAGTTCCATAACCACCGCGCCAGCAGCAGACCGGCGGCAGCGGCTACTCCTGCGGCGGCGGCGGCTGATCCTCATCCTCCAGCACATCCTCCAGAGTAACTCCGATCTTGTGTAAACGCTGGCGGACCTCCCGCTCCAGCCAGGCTTCCAGCCAGGCACGCTGTTCGGCATCCGTCAGCACACCCTTGCCGCAACGATGACAGTGGTCGGAAAAATGCTCCAGCAGGATACCGGTGGCGACGGAGAGATTCAGGCTGTCCACAAAACCGCAAGTTGGAATGCGCAACAGAGCCTGGCAGCGCCGCCGCATGGAATCACTCAAGCCCAGATGCTCATTGCCGACCACCAGCGCCATTCGCTCCGGCGGCTCGAAATGCCGGAAATCGGTGACTCCTTCGCCGTCGGCCACCACCGTACCGACCAGGGTAAAACCGGCAGCGCTGAGCTCACTGCACATTGCTTCTTCGTCCCAATGGTTGCGGACCTCGACCCAGCGGTCGCTATACCGGCTGACCTGCCGGTTGCCACGATAACGCTGGGTCCTGTCCAGCAGCAGATGGACAGTCATCAGGCCGAATGCATCACAGGAGCGCAGACAGGCTGAGATATTATGGGGATCGAGAATCCGGTCACAGACCAAAGTTAAACTGGACAGACGCCGGCTCAGCACCGCCGCAAAACGCGCCTGCCGGGTTTCACTCACCGCAGCGGCCAGCAATGACTCATATGTAGGCATAATGATCTCCCCAAAAGTGCGACCGCCGCGCTAAACTGCACTGCCAGCCCCGCTGGACCGGCGGAGCCGGCAGACACTCCAACCCAGTGCATGACCGGAGCACCAACAACACCATGATGCTGCAACTCAAACCCATCGGATTCTTTCACACTCAGGCGCTATATCCCTACGACGTCCCCCGGCAGGGGGTGCTGGCCACCGGCAATTGCGGCGTCATCGAGCTCCTGCCCGGCAAAGGCTTCGAACAGGCCTTGGAGGATCTGGCCGGATTCTCCCATCTCTGGGTGATTTTCTGGTTCCACCAGAACCATTCCTGGCATGCCAAAGTCCGCCCCCCGCGACACCGTGAACAAAAGGTCGGGGTCTTTGCCAGCCGCTCGCCGTACCGGCCCAACCCGCTGGGACTAAGCGTG
>JAAYYJ010000486.1 GCA_012515455.1 Oligosphaeraceae bacterium | reverse complement strand
TCAGCCTTCGGTAAAGCAGTCGACAATCTGTTTATCCTGTCTTTATTCACTGTCTCTGGAACAATTGGCGTCGCAGCCGCAGGCAACCGGCAATTAAGCCGAATAATAACCCTGGCTGACTGCTGACAGCATGGAACAGACTAAATCCAAATTTTGCTCTAAAGCACTTCCTAAGCACAGTTTTGCTTAATATAATGCATAAACCCTTGATATCCAAAAAATATAAGTCACAACAACGGATAAAGACTAACAAAGTACTTGATTTCGAATTACTTAGCTTGACAAAACATTTTTTTACGTTTATCTTTCCGGCATTGCCGTCAACCATGTTTCTCCATTTGTGAAATATGGTTGCCGTTGTCCCCAATACATCACCTGACGCCAATAATTGCAGTCACCGGTAACTCCTCCAGGAGCCATGTATGTCAAGCCTGAAAGAGGCAAAGCGGGGAATGAACACCGCAGCAGTCCACGTCCGGAAAACACAGGAGAATTTTATGTTATTCCCATCTATAATCCACCTCCACCTGTCATTTTTCCTTTGTTTATTGCTTAGCAAGATGTTTCTGCTATTCTGCCTGTTATTCTTCCCCGCTCTGACTGCGCAGGAGACACAAGGTCCGGGGATCAGCGTAAGACTCACGCCGCTTTACTGCCCCGGCCTGTCGCTGCGCTTGCGCGGCAGCTCTTATGCCGCAGCATGGTCCAGCAGCCTGACACGTGCGCCGGTCCTGACTCTGCCGGAAATACTGTCCGGCTACGCCGACCGGGTGTTTCTGAACGGTTATGTCCGGCGCGATCCAGGTACCGGCAACCCCGCTGCGGTGGTGCCTGACAGCACCTGGTTCTGGGGCTATGATCAAGCCAGCCAGTACAATCCACAGGAACAGACCTTGTCGATGCAAAAAATCTCCTGGGCCCAGGAGCAGGAATTCAGCCTCAGCGGGTTGCAGTGTCCGGAACGCTTCAGCAGCCACACCGACGCTGCTCTCGGCCTGGAATTGGCGGGTGAATATCCGCTGTACTGCCGAGAAAGCTGTCAACTGGGCCTGCGGCTGGCCTGGATGGTTATCCCCGACCTGGACTTCAGGCAACAGTTGCGCAACTTTGCCTGCTGCCGCCACAGCAGCAGCAGGCTGCTGGAAGTACAGGAGACCTATTCCTACGATGTCAGCGGCATCAGCCTGCCCCCGCCAGGCCATGCCGGAACCTATCTCGGCCCCTTCGACTCCCCCCCCACCACCCCCAGCCCGGTGATCCCCAACCAACCACTGAACATAGACCAGACCCTGACAGGTAATTCCCTCCCCGCCGACAGCCATACTGAATACTACCGCAACCAGGTCCGATATGATCTGCACTGCGTCTCACAAGAGCTCCAACTCGGCCTGACTCTCAGCCAGGCAATGTATGCGGATCGGCTGGTCCTGACCGTTTCTCCCGCAGCCGCACTGCAGCTGCTGAGCCTCGACGCCAAACGCGGTGAGACACTGTATGTTGACAACCGCTCTGCCGCAGCCTGGCAGGACCACAAGCACCTCATGCGCCTGCTCCCCGGGCTGATCATCGCCGCCCGCCTGGAATATCATTTCCACCCGCGCTGGTATCTGGACGGTTCCGCAGCATTTCACTGGTACCCGAAGGAAGTAGAGATGACTCTGGGACCCGGCAAAATCACCCTGCAGAGCAGCAAGATTATCTTCGGCCTCAGTCTGGGATACTGCTTTTAGGAGCCTTCACCGCTGCCAGACTGCACCTGACAAATGCACTCAAAACCGTGGTCTGACAATCACCAGGTCGTTAACGTTCTTTCAGAGGAGGAAACAACTATGTCTATGCGCGTATGTGAACAGTGGCAAAGCCCAAAATCTGCATCCGGCGTCAGATTCAGCTGGTCTGCCGGCGGCTCCCGGAGGCTGCCCCGAGCGCTACTGGCACTGCTGCTGCTGTTGCTGCTGTTCGTTCTGGAACACCGCTGTAGTGCGAACCTGCAGCCCTGCGATTTCCTGGAAATACAAGCCGGGACCTGGCAGCGCAGCCTGACTCGAGCCTCGACCTTCCCCCCGCCTGCTCCAGATGACGTGACCTTTCTCCAGGACAGCATCGGAGTAGACGTGATCCATTATTCTTATGATGGCCCCATCAACATCCCCATTGTCGTCAACCGCTACTTCGGAGACCCCGAGGAACGTGCCCGGCAAATCGAGACCGGCGGCATCCCCCGTACTGTGCGCCTGATTATGCCCGCCTGGGACATAGACTACACCACCACCACTCAGCATCAGCCAGAGCGCGATCAGGTCTACTTCAATGACCAGTTCGTCGGCACTCTGTACGGCAGCAATGGAGCCTGGAAAATGAACATCTTTCCTATCCCTATCGAGTTGGTGAATTTCCCGGACACCCTGGGTGACAACGCCACCAGCTGGGTGCGCATCGAAGTTGACGTCAGCAATCCCAAGCCGGTCTGGAAGACTGCCATTGACTGGACCGTACTGGCAATACCAGCACCACGGCCAGTAATGCTGGTGCATGGCTGGATGTCAGACAGCAGTACCTGGCGGAACATGCAGAACAGCATTCGCATAAATACCGGCGTACCGACCGTGGCCATCGACCTGGACCCAGTCGGGGCAGTATTCGACAATGCCTACTCTCTGCAATATGAGCTGGAAGAATGGCGCCAGCGCTTCGCAGTGCAAGAATTCAATATCATGGCCCACAGTAAGGGCGGACTGGATTCACGCTGTTACACCAACTCCAATACTCATTCTGAATACGCCTATGATGTCCACCAAATTCTCCAAATCGCCACCCCCAATGCCGGCAGCCGGATGGCTGATTTGCTGTATGACTACCACCATCTGACTCTAGGACAGCAGCTGTTCCTGTCTATGTTCATCAGCGCCAATGAGCTGATAAAAATGGGCACCTGGCATATCACCACCGAATTCACCCGCGAATTCAACCGCCGCTGCAGCCAGGGCCGCTCCCGGGCCAGCCTCTCTGTAGTCAGTGGCAGAGTGCCAAACCGGCCTTTCTGGCTCTTCAATTTCCCCTTCCTGGACATCGCGGAACTGGCCTATGGACACGATGACGATTCAGCCGACCCCAGGCACTGGGGCGATGGTGTTGTATCGGTCGCCAGTGCTCACACCATCGCCAGCCCCAGAAGCGCTTCACCACTGCGCGGAACAGACTGCGACCACCTGGATATTATCGCTGAACAGGCCAGTAAAATCGTAAAAATATACCACGATGATTTGATTGAACAGAAAAAACCCACCTACCAGCCGGAAAATTACCACCAGCCCATTGATTACCGCAGCGCCGCCGCAGACCCCCAGCCTCTCCGCCAGATGAGCGCGGCAGTACGGAACGCAAATACTCCGTTCGCCCCGGACTTGAGTACAGATTACCCCTGGAAGGATGTCTGTAC
>JAAYYJ010000485.1 GCA_012515455.1 Oligosphaeraceae bacterium | reverse complement strand
GGGCTGGCCAATGCCAGTCTGGCCTGGCCTGCCGCCAGCTGCCCAGCAGCAAGATTGCGGCCAGAAGCAGCGCCAGGCCAAAGAACAGTACATCGGGGCGGTCCAGGGGCGAAGTATGCCAGGCGCTGAGGATATAGGGGAACTTCAGGGCATAAGGAATCACCCCAAAGGTCAGCAGGAGCAATGGCAGAATCTTCTTGTTCATGCATCCGCACCCTGCACATGTTTCTGCTCCAGCTTCTCCGGCGCTTCCGCGTAGTCCGGGAAAAAACGTCCCGTCCACCAGAGCAATACGGTTACTGCCAGCACCAGGGAGTAGCCCAGCGAAGTATGGATGATATCATCGAAAGCTGCCTCACCCATAAAGGTGAACAGCAGTATCGTAACGGCGATGCGCAGGGCATTGATCAGGATAACGGCGGGCAGCATCAACAGATAGTGGATGAAGCTCCAGCGTTTGCTGGTATGCTGCGATTTTACCAGCAGATAGCCGAGGAAAAGCAACACCTCCAGCTGGTCGATGCCACTGCAAGCATCAGTGATGGCAATTTCCGAGTCTGGCAGGTAAATGCTGGTCAGATGGTAAGCCACATCCAGACCAAAGAGCTGCAGGGCTTCAACCGAAACAATGGTTGAAAGCAGACGCAGCGGGAAGCTGACCGCCAGGGCAATCAGCTCCCGGTTGGGCAGCACCAGCGCACATATCCCGACCGGTAAAAAAAAAATCCAGCACGCCTGCATTCCGCCCCAGTAAGCGCAGGCGGCCAGCAGCAGCAGGAGGATCGAGAAATGGCTCAGCGTTTCCAACTGTATTCCGGCACTGCCCTGCAGAATAGCGAGAAAGATGCCCACTGCCAGCAGCAGCATCCCCCAGGCCGGCAGTCTCTGGCGCCAAGTCAGGCGCTGGAGCAGCACCGTCTTGTCCTCCGGCAGGAAGCGACAGGAATTCACCATCAGCGCGGCCGCGAGCAACAGCAGCACCATTGCTTTATCCCAGTCCCCGGCCGCAACCGTCAGGGTGTGGACAAGCGTGGCAAGCAGTATCAGCAGCAGGACCACCGCCAGTTGCCAGGGCAGTCTGCGGAGGTAGGTGAACCTGGCCAGGAAATCGAACGGGAAAGACAGTTTAGCATATTGAGGCATGGAAGAACTCCGCACCAGTAGAGGCAATTATGGTTATTTTCCCGCCGGAGGAGCAGCGCCGGCATTGGCCTGTTCCTGAGCCTTGTCGATTTCAAGTTTGGAACGGTGCAAAAAATCCTCTCCCCGGGCATCACCCGGGAAGTGCAGCCGCAAGCGCTGAGCATGCTCGTAGCAATGCTGGAAATCTCCGTCTGCGAACAAAGCCTGGAGGTGCCGGTACATGCTTTGCCGCCACGCCTCTGCTGCGCGGGTGTTGTTCCTCTGTTCCAGCAGCAGCGGGTTGAGGATATCCAACGCCTGCTCCGCCGCGCCATTTTCGTGCAGCCGCAGGCCATAGCATTCCCGGGTCAGAAGCGAATCCGGATTTTGCAGCCAGGCCTGCCGGGCCACCTGCAGGGCGGCGTCCCCTTCTCCCTCCTCGGCTAACAGCTCAGACAGATTCAGTTGTACTAATTCATAGCGGCTGAACTGAGGTGGTATCTTCTTATACAAGGCAATCGCGGGAGTATGACGACCGCAACGGGCCAGGATGTAAGCGGCATGATACAGCAATTCCGGGTTGTCGCTCCGGAAAGACTGCAGAAGCTCCGCCGCCTGCGGGAGATCCTTACCCAGAAAAGCCACTTCCGCCTGAATCACCGGGATATAACCCCGCTGCTCCGGATGCCCCTGCTTTTCAATTTCCTGCCCGAGCCGCTGCAGGCAGTCGCGCCGCTTCAAATTGCTGCAGAAATTCCAGTAGTTGTTCAGCAGCACCAGGTTCTCGGGGTATTTCCGGCGGTATTTGGCAAATTCCTCTTCTGCGGCGGTGAAATCCATCACTGCATCCAAGGCGGCAATGACCATCATTCCCGCCTCGACAGAGTCCGGTTGCAGTGCCTGCAGGCGCCGCGCCTCCTGCAACGCCTGTTTGTAATCCCCCATACGCAAAAACAGCCGGCAGGAATAATGCAGCAACTGCAGATCATCCGGGAAGCTCTTCAGGGCGGCCGCGATTTCATGGCGCTGCAGGGTGCCGAGCTGGAATTTATCCTGGATATCCAGGCGCAGGAAAAGCAACTCCGGGCGGCGGTTCTGCTGCATCACCCGCGCCAATTCGGCGGCATCCGCACTGCGTTCCTCCTTCAGCAGCAGCGCCAGATAGGGCAGCAGCAGCTGGTCGCCACGGGCACGAAACTCCAGCAGATTGGCATCCGCGGCCAGCTCGCCGGCAATGCGCACGACCTCGCGGTGGTTCCCGCTGTGGATATTCGCGCCCAGAGAGAGCACTTCTGCCAGAGGAGAGCGGAAGCGACGGTCACTGCGCGTCAAAGCCTGGGAGAGCTTGCTGCCGTCCCGCTCCAGATACGCCTGCAGCGCTTCCAGGTAGTATGCACAAAGCAATTTCTCGCGCCCCTCCGGCTTGAACTCCTTGATCAGCTGCTGCAGAGCGGAGTCCTGCCGGGAGAGCAGCAGGGATTCCGCCGCCCAGGCCAGCACCGTGACGTCATTGGGTCGTAATGGCAAGGCTTTTTGATAGACGTCCGCGGCTTCGGCAAAGCGGTTGCGGCGGTAGTAATAATTCCCCAGAACCGGCAATCCGTGCCGGGGATTAAGCGCCGCGGCCTCCAGCAGGAGCTTCTCTGCCGCTGCGTCGCCATCTTTCGTTTGCAGGGCATAAAAATGCAGCAGGAGCAGGCATTCATAGCGCACGAACTGATCCGTCAGAGTGGGCAGCAAGGCGCGGATGCGCTGCTCTTCGCCGGCCTGGTCGCGCGGTTCCTGCACGGGCAGAAACACCGCCAGCAGCTGTCCCAACGGCGCTTCCAGTACCGTCGTGTCGGTGATGGCCTGGAAGATGTTGCCGGCTTCGTTGATCTTGGCCAGACTGAACGCGGAATACGCTTGCTGCAATTTTTCCGTTTGCAGCAGGGGTACTCTGGTGTTGCTGCTGCAAGCCAGATAATGTTGTTCGAAATTACGGCTGAGGAAGAGTGATGCGCGGGCATTATGGACGTACTGGTTTTGCAGTGCATTAAGATTTGCGGCCCTGAGCCAGAGCAGTCCGGCATCCAGAAAAATCCCCTCACGGTCCAGCCATCCGGCCAGGGTGACGATGGCCAGCTCGTTGTTCGGGTCCTGGGTAATTTCTTTCACCACCAGTGCTTTCGCCTGGTCCAGGTCGCCGTTCTGGTAGGCCTGCAGAGCCAGCGTGAAATACTCCACTTTGCGGTAACTGTGGGTGAGCATGAAATATCCCACGGCTGCAAACGACAGCAGCAACAGCAGCAGCAGCAAGGCTAAAAAAAGTGCTTTCCTGGTACTTAATTTTGCCATAAGAGGAGGTGCTGTTTCAGAATTAAAGGATGCCCGGCGGCGGCAAAACGGCAGCAGCCAACTGCCCCCGCCTCACTTGACCACGATATTAACCAGCCGGGCGGGAACCGCGATGCTCTTCACGATACTCCGGCCGGCAATTTGTTCCTGCACGGCTGCATCTGCCAGGGCGAGTTCCTGCATCTGGGCCTGACTGGCATCGGCCGGGACCTGCAGCCGGACCCGGGGCTTGCCGTTGATCTGCACCACAATCTCAATCTCCGAGACCTTCATTTTTTCCGGATCAGCCTGCGGCCACGGAGTATAAGCGAGGGTGTCGCGGTGCCCCAGGCGCTGCCAGAGTTCTTCGGCGATATGCGGGGCCAGGGGACTGAGCAGCAGCACCAACGTCTCGACTGCCTGGCGGTTACGCTTCTCCAGGCGGTTCAATTCATTGACCAGGATCATCAGCTGGCTGATAGCGGTATTGTAGCTGAGATTCTCGATATCTTCGGTGACCTTCTTGATGCTCTGGTGCAGCAGCCGCTCTGCCTCAGGACTCAGCGGGTCGTCGCAAATTTCGGCACAGAGTGCGCCGCTTTGGACATCGACAATCAGTTTCCAGACCCGGTGCAGAAAACGGTACACCCCCTCGACGCCTTCAGTATTCCAGGGCTTGACCTCACGCAGCGGCCCCATGAACATCTCATAAAGGCGGAAGGCATCCGCGCCATAGCGCTTGATGATGTCATCGGGATTAACTACATTCTTCAGGGATTTCGACATCTTGGCCGGCAGCATGGTCAATTCCTCGCCGCTCTCACGATGGAAATACTTCCCATCCCGCGGTTCCACCAGGTCATTGGGAACCAGTGCCCCGCGCTGATCCTTGTAGGAGATACCCAAAATCATCCCCTGGTGGATCAAGCGCTTCCAGGGCTCGGGGTGACTGACCAGGCCTAATTTGTAAAGGACTTTGTGCCAGAAGCGCGAGTAGAGCAAATGCAGCACTGCGTGCTCCGCCCCGCCGACATACAAATCGACCGGCATCCAGTATTTTTCCTTCGCCGGGTCCCAGGCGGCCTTCTCGTTATGGGGATCGATGTAGCGCAGATAGTACCAGCATGACCCTGCCCATTGCGGCATGGTGTTGGTCTCCCGCAGGCATTTTTGACCGCTGCCGGGATCTCTGTAATTCAGCCACTGTTTGGCCCGGGCCAGCGGCGGTTCGCCATCGGCAGTGGGCTTGTAGTCATCCATTTCCGGCAGCACCACCGGCAACTCCGCCTCTGGCACCAGCTTGACACTGCCATCCGGGCCATGCACCAGCGGGAAAGGCTCGCCCCAATACCGCTGCCGGGAGAACAGCCAGTCGCGGAGCTTGTAATTCACCGTGCCCTTCCCCAACCCCTTGGATTCCAGCCAGAGGGTCATGGTTTTCTTGGAATCATCAACCCCCAGGCCGTCCAAAGACAGCTCGGCATTGGCGGAATTGGAATGCACCCCCTCGCCCGTCCAGCAGACTTTGCCGGCCAGGACATCGCTGAGCTGCACGCCCGCGGCGGCACAATCCTGGAGCGAAGGCTTCATAATGCAGACAATGGGCAGCGAGAATTTGCTGGCAAACTCGAAGTCACGACTGTCGTGGGCCGGCACCGCCATAATTGCCCCGGTGCCATAACTGGCCAGGACGTAATCGGAAATCCAGATGGGAATGGGCTGGCCGTTGACCGGATTAATGGCATACGAGCCGAGAAATTCGCCAGTCTTGTCCTTGTTCAGCTCGGTGCGGTCGAGATCGGATTTGCTGCTGGCGGCCTGGCAGTACGCTACGACCGCAGACCGGCGCTCCGGGGTGGTCAATTGGCCGACCAGCGGATGCTCTGGTGCCAGGACCATGTAGGTGGCCCCGAACAGGGTGTCTGGACGCGTGGTGTAGACCCGCAGGCACGCCTTGCTGCCCTGGACCTGGAAATCCACCTCCGCGCCGGTGGACTTGCCAATCCAGTTGCGTTGCATCTCCTTGGTGCCTTCAGGCCAGTCGAGCTCCTCAATGCCCTGCAGGAGTTCCTCGGCATATTCAGTGATTTTCAGCACCCACTGCCGGATGGGCTTGCGGATGACCGGATAATTGCCGACTTCAGAACGGCCGTTGATGACCTCCTCATTGGCCAGAACGGTCCCCAGTTCCGGACACCAGTTGACCGGCAGTTCGGACTGATAGGCCAGGCCCTCCCGGAACAGCTGGCTGAAAATCCATTGCGTCCACTTGTAGTATCCCGGGTCGGTGGTATTGATCTCGCGATCCCAGTCAAAGCTGAAACCGAAGGATTCCAGCTGGCGGCGGAAGACCTCGATATTTTTTTTGGTCGTGACCGCCGGATGGGTGCCGGTTTTGACCGCGTACTGCTCGGCCGGCAGTCCGAATGCGTCCCAGCCCATAGTATGCAGGACGTTGTAGCCCTTCATGCGTTTATAGCGGCACCAGATATCCGAAGCGGTATAGCCTTCGGGGTGACCGACATGCAGCCCGGCGCCTGACGGATACGGGAACATATCCAGGACGTAGAGTTTTTCCCGGCTGGTGTCGCAGTCGACGGCCTTGAAAGTCTTGTTCTCTTTCCAGTATTGCTGCCATTTGCCTTCAATGGCGGCAGGTTCATAAGCATTACATTGCTCTGACATGAATAACGCTGTCCTTTGCCGAAATCAGTAGACTGTTATGGTGACGCACCGGCGCTGCTGCCGGATGGAGATAAAATTACTGTAATACCTGGACCAGAATTATCAACATCGCTGAGCTGGTTAATGTGCGAAGATTGGTGCTGGATTGTCGCCGAAGAGGTGCCGTTTTCGCTTGGCCCCGGAATGACCCGGTTGGCGCCGGAAGCAGAGATGGCAGCGGCCCCCTGCAGGCGATGGCGTGCACCCAACTGAAATGCGAGTCCTGTCCTGATCCTCACTGGTTCCCGATTTCACCGGCTCCTGGGGCTGGGATTCTTTATCCTTTACTGGGAAGCAGTTGTCTGGGAACAAGGTATTTGTATGCAATTGCCGATTTGTGCCTTGACAAAATTGCCCAAAGCACTATTTTTTGCCCCGTGTCCTTGATTCTAGCGGTGGGCCCACCCCACCGTTTGGGGGGACCCCCAACCCTAATTTTGACGCGCGCGCGAGGGGAGGAGAAGGCGGACCATGGCCGCAGTGCCATCACTCACTCAACATGATTCAGGGGCAAAGAGTGGCGCCGGGAGCAGAGATTGCAGCGGCCCCCTGCGGGCAGGCTCTGTTTTCGCCTGGCCCTGGAATGACCTGGTTGGCACCAGCAGCAGAGATTGCAGCGGCCCCCTGCAGGCAGGGGGCCGTTTTCGCCTGGCACCGGAATTACCCGGTTGGCGCCGGGAGCAGAGATTGCAGCGGCCCCCTGCG
>JAAYYJ010000484.1 GCA_012515455.1 Oligosphaeraceae bacterium | reverse complement strand
TGGGAGTGCATGCGCAAATGCAATGTCCCGGAAGAGCTGATCACCGGCAAAAATGCCAGCAATCAGGACAAATGGACCGCGCTGGCCAAGGCTTTCCCGCTGATCGCCGGCAACCCCACTTATGAGTGGGTGCATCTGGACCTGCGCCGCCGCCTGGGCATCGACCTGGAAATCAACGCTGACAATGCCGCAGCGATCTGGGAGCGCAGCCGGGAGACCCTCGCCCGCCCCGAGATGTCGCAGCAGAGCCTGATCAAAGCGATGCAAGTCGAGGCCATGTGCTCCACTGACGATCCGGCTGACACCCTGGAATTCCATCAGGCCCTGGGCACGTCCCGCATCCCCGGGGTGGTTCTGCCGACCTTCCGGCCGGACAAGGCCATGAACATCGACAAAAGCACCTGGAACAGCTACCTCGATGCGTTGGGCAAACGCTGGGACATGTCGATTGACACTCTACCGGAGCTGCTGGCGGCTTTGGGCAAAGCACATGATTTCTTTGCCGCCCACGGCTGCAAGGCCAGCGACCACGGGGTCTGCGTCCCTTACGGCTACCATGTCGATGACCAGACTGCGGCAAGCATCTTCCGCAAGGCCCGTCAAGGCGAGGCGCTGAGCGAGGGTGAGATCATCGCCTATATGTCATATTTCCTGAATGCGGTGGCGGAGATGGACGCGGCCAAAAACTGGGTCTTCCAGATTCACATCGGCGCGGTGCGCGATGTGCGCAAGAGCCTGTTCAGCGCTCTGGGACCAGATGTCGGCGGCGATATCAGCGACCACCGCACTGATATCGTAGGGCCGCTGCTGCCCCTGCTTAACCGTTTCGACGGGCGGCTGAAGATCGTGCTGTACAACCTGAATCCCATCCATAACGCGACGCTGGCGCAGCTGACCCGGGCCTTCGGGCACCAGGTGAGCCTGGGCCTGGCCTGGTGGCTGTGTGACTCGTATATCGGCATGCGCCAGCAGCTCGATTTCGTGGGCACGGTCGATGTGCTGACCAATATGGCCGGGATGGTCTCGGATTCGCGCAAGATCCTCTCCTATGGCTCCCGGCACGAGGTATTCCGCCGTTCGCTCTCGGACAGTCTGGGGGGGATGGTCGCCAGGGGCCAGATGTCACTGTCGTCCGGCAAAGACATCGCCGCATTCCTGTCCTACGAACGCCCGAAGCAGCTGTTCGGATTCTAAACACCGCGCTGCCAGACACGAGACCCGGGGGAAACGCTGCGCCCAAGCGCTTCCCCCGGATTTTTTATTTTTGCATAGGCAGGATCATATCCTCGCGTTTCAGGGCATAGCCGCGGATCTGCCCCTTGTCCAGGGCGTCGTCCACAATATAGGTCACCACGTATATTTCTCCGTCGGCGAACTCGACCCAGCCGGAATAGCCCAGGTCGGCCAGCGGCGAGCGGTCATAATCTACCGGTATGGTCCGTCCTGAACCGGCCCCGCGCTCCTCGCTGAGGATGCTTTCGCGGTTGCACAGTGCGGCGAAGAAATTGCAGGGCCGCTGTCCGCGGCCGGGGTAGAAGCGATAAGTGATGAATACCTGCCCGTCCTGCAGGAATCCTGCTGTCGGGCGATGACAGCCAGGCAAGGGGAAGTCGGTGACTTTGCCCCAGGTCTCACCGTTGTCGCAGGAGATGGTCTTCTGGCAGTCATAGCCCATGCCGCTGTTTTCCCGCATGAAGGCCACAACCGTGCTGCCGCCGGCCGGCAGCAGCGACACTTCGCACAAATTACGCCCCGGGACCTGTGCGACCGTCACCTCCTCGCTCCAGGTCTGGCCGCGGTCGTCGGAATAGCGCAGGAACTCGGTCAGGAAGCCGTTATCCGGCCGATGTGCGGCAATCAGCCAGCGTCCGCCGGGCAGCTCGGTCAGGCGCTCGGGGACGATGCCCCGCAACGGCGTCTCCACCGGCGCCTGCCAGGTCAAGCCGTGGTCATGGGAAAAATAGAGCAGGCTCACCGCTTTCACCGCGCCGGTCCGTTCTCCGCCATCCGGAATGCGGTCGACGATAATGGCCAGGGTGCCATCGCTGAGGCGGGAAATGCGGGCGCAATTATAGTAGTACGGCAGCCCTGCGGTGCCCTCAGTCAAGGGCCGTTTCGGCGTCCAATGCCGGCCGCGGTCGGTTGATTCCGTAATCATGATCCGGGTATAGCTCCGGTCATTATGATGGGTGCATTCGCTGAACACGCAGAGCAACTTGCCTTCCGATTGCACAATATCCGGCCAGGCCTCATAAATATTGGGGTCGTTGCTGACGCAGAATTTCTCGACCTTCATTTTGTTCTCTCCGTACTGTGTGTGTCTACATTATCAGGTGCTGGCGCAGCTGCCAGGATTCTTTCTGTGCTTCCCGGCGGACCTGCGGCTCAGCGCGGACATTCCTCAATCTCGCCAGGGCGGACGATCAGGCCTGCGGCCTCGGTCACATCCTGCAGGCGGAAATCCCGCAGGAAAGACTGACCTTTGCAGTACAGGTTTATATATGCCCCGCCGGTATTGGGCAGCAGTTTTTTGTTGTTCAGCATCATCTTCTCACTGGCCCGGTCAAAGTAGACGAAGGTCGAGGCGCTGCACTTATTCCAGGCGCCTGTGGCCGGCACGCTGCTTTGGATTTTGTAATTCCCATAGCGCTTGGCATAATGCGGTATTGGGCGGTCCTTATCCTGCATCCAGGCGGTGACGCCAAAGCTGCCGCCATTGGCCTCGGCACAGGCCTGATAGGAGAGTTCGTACTGGTGCCCCTCCTGTAAGGTGGTGACATAACCCACCAGAGAGATATCCGACAGGGACAGGACCTGCCCGCCGTCTTTTTCCACTACCTGGACCCGGGCCCTGGTTTCCGGATTCCAGGGCACTTTGACCCCGTAGCCCGAGGTCGGGCTCCAATCGGCCAGGTCACCGGCTTGGTCGCGGCGGGAGAAATCGCAGTTGGGCAGCAGATTCATGCCGGGCAGAATCTGCGGGATGTCCGCCGGAGCCAGCACCGGCTTGGGCTCGCGGGAAAAATAGAGCACGAAGGGCAACTTTTGCAGTATCTGCACCTCCCCCAGGCGCCAGGCCACGAAGCGGCAGTCACCGTCTTCCTGCCGCGCGGCGCAAGATATTTCCCGCCCCGAGCCGTCCAGCACCCGGAATGAACTCAAGTCGGCATCCGGTCTCTCCACCTTGACCACCGCCAGGGGATTCTCGCCGGGGTCCAGCCCGACAATGACCGTCAGCGGCAGACGGTACTGCCAGGCGTTATCCCACCAGGGCTCAGCCGCGGCTGCCGCAAACGCTGCCAGAAACAACCAGATTGGATAGAGTTTATAAACCATTTCTGACCTCGAATTTTCCTTGCTTGCGGTTGAGTGGGAAAAGATGCTGGCGGGCCGCTTTTCACCCGGCCACCCGACTGACTCTGATGATCTTGGCCGAGAACGGCTCCACCGTGGCGGACTGCAGATCAAACGGCTGCGCCTGAGGGTAGACTGCGCTGGCCTTGACCTGCTCCCGGCCCTTGATTTTCACTTCGCCGGACCAGGGCGACGCAGTGTTGTTGAACAACCCGAGCAGCAATTCGCCATCGGGGAGTACATTGACCGCCAGTTGCAAAATCCCCCGGGAGGAAAATTCCACCGGATAATGCAGCTGGACTTCCCGACGCAGGATTTCCGCCCAGCAGCCAATCAGCTCGACGCCGGAGAGCTCCTGCCCCAGCGGGACGGTGCAGAGCAGCACTGCCCCTTTTTGATACGGAATGCGGTACACAATCGGGATATCGCGGCTGTTGCAGGCCAGAACCTCGCCGGCAGGGATGCTAAAGCGCCTGAAGCCATAACGCTGGCCATCCGAGGAGAAGGTGCCGTCAGCCAGTCGGATGCGGTCGTAATCCCAGTCCGTGGACTTCCCCGGCAGCTGCTCGGCTGAGAGTTTCGCCAGCACGGATTTCGGCAGCATATTATACGCCGCCGCCAGAGTGCCGCCGGGAGCCACGTACTCTTCCAGGACCTCCTCCGGCAGGCGGGCGCTGCCGGCGGGAATCAGCACCGGGTATTCGCGCATCGTCTCGAGGGCGGCATTATCCCAGA
Organism: Oligosphaeraceae bacterium; assembly: GCA_012515455.1. Classification (GTDB taxonomy): domain Bacteria; phylum Verrucomicrobiota; class Lentisphaeria; order Oligosphaerales; family Oligosphaeraceae; genus JAAZIZ01. Next base: position 7,345 of record JAAYYJ010000484.1, on the reverse strand, counting down.
GCACCTCGACAGCGTCGCCGCTGGGCGAGGGCACCAGATGCCCCAGTTCCAGATGGCGCAGATCGGCACCCTGCTGGCACATCTGCCGGTACTCCTGCCGGGTACGGTAGGGGCAGTCGGGATTGAGCACAGCATCCGTCTGCCCGGTCAGGCTCTGGCCGGGATAAAAGGCATTGAAGACGTTGCCGATATGGAGATCGGTATTGTTTGCCGGCAGGCGATTGCCCCAGACCGAGGGGCGGGGCCAGCTGCAGCCGCTGAAATGCTCATAGCCGTTGTAGTAATCCAACAGCACTGCGGCCGGGCAGACTGGTACCCCTCGCGGGCAGCCGCTGCGCAGGGTAAAATCGGCAAAAGCCTTCGCCCGCTCGCCCAGGGCCGAGAGCCGGAACGAACCGTCCTGGCTGAAAGTCCAGTGGGTATAATCCGAACCCTCCTGGAGAAGGTACTCCGCGCCGCCGAGCCAGGCATAGAGCCAGCAGCGCTCAATGAAGCTCTCCGAGTATCCGCCGATGCGGATGCCATTCTCATCATACCAGTTACATTGGTTGTAATTCGGCTGATGGGTGGAAAAATCAATGCCCCAGTGGCTCTTGCGCCCGAACTGCTTCCAGGCCCCGCGCAGGTACCCCAGGCTGACCTGCATATTCAAGGAGGTGCCCAGCCCGCGCTCGATCTCCACCTGCGGGAAGCCCCAGGCGAAATAATACGGAATGGCGAAATTGCTGGCGCCGTGGATCATCACATTGGCCCGCTGCCAGTCCAGGCCCATCTCATGCATCACCCGGTTGGCGCACTCGGTAGCGCGGGGGTTGTTGGTCACGAAGTCATAAAAGAACTGATACGCTTCCTCCCGGCTGGCAAAATTGCGGTCCGCCGGCCAGGGGCAGCCGGTATCGCATTCACCGTAGATGCAGAGCAGGACATTCTCCGGGTGCTGCTGTTGATAGGCGAAGAGTTCCCGGTAATATCGCGTCCGGTATTCCTCGTAGGTCTCACCTGGCCGGGCATCGCCCTTGAACTGCCCCCGGTCCTCATACCGGAAACGGAAACAATCGATATGCAGGGGTGTTTCCTCGGGATTGATCTGGGGCAGCCGGGATGGATACCCCTGCCCGATCCGGAAGGCGGAAAACAGCCCCAGCCGTTTCGATTCTGCGAAGACTGCGGCCGGCGGGAAAGGCACCGGGTACTCTCCCCGGGTAAACGAGGGGTAATCCGCGTAGTCTTCCTGGACCATCCGGTAGTAGGAATAGCCGTCTATCTGATTGATCTCGGCGAAAATTTCGAATTCCTGCATAGCTGTTTCTTCCCCTTAATGAACGTCCGTAAATTCTTCTGGCTGCAATCCTGCGCCAATTTCCCGGCAGGCGGGCTCAGTAGCAAAAAAATCGCTGAAGGTCCAATCCTTGAAAGTGCCGTCAGGCTGTTTGTGCAATTCAACCCTGTTGCTGAGTGTTCCCATGGCCGTGACCTCCTCCGGGTAGGAGAAGTGCATCCCCTGCTGGTCTATTTCAGGCAGGAAGGAAAATTGCAGATGCTCTTTCAGGGCAGGGATGCCGGGATTGACAAAAACCGCTCTCGAGTTCATCCCGCTGCGCTCACAGTAATTCTGATAATTTCCTTTCGGTTTTTCCAGTCTCTCGCCATTCTGGCGGGTAAAGCTGAAGATTGCCCGCCGGGCGGGATCGCAGCGCAGATAGAAGCAATTGTCCCGGGCCAGCACGGATTCGAGATTTTGGCTGCCGATAAGAGCATCCCGGAATTTGGAGGGAATGATATCGAAGAAGATATTCTGCACCAGATGGGCTTTCTCCTCGGGGGTGTTATGCAGATAGAAATGACAGATCTGGTTCAGGTACCAGACATTATGCAGCAGCTGCAAGTCCGGGCAGCGCCAGAATGTGGCACCATAGAAGCCACGCGATATCACGCAATTGGCCACGGTCAGCCCCCGGACCATATTGGCATAAATCAGCCCTGGCGTGTAGCCGTTGCTGCGGGAATCTGCGAAACAGCGCCGTACCGTGATATCGTGCCCGCCATTGATCCGGACCGCTGCACCAGTGGAGTTGTTGAACTCCCGGAAATAGATGCCATCAATTATGATATAGGACTTGTTGTCAATAATAATGCCATCCGCAATGATCCGCCGACCATCCAGAATGACCTTCTCGCCTGGAAAATTTCTGATGGTGATGGGACGGCCCTGAGAGCCGCCGGCGCGCAGATGCACTTCTTCAGTATATGACCCGCCGCGCAGCAAAACCGTGTCTCCGGCCCGGACGATATTCAGCGCCTGATTCAAGGACCGGAAAGGCGCACTCTTGGTCCCCGCGTTGCGGTCATCACCCTGCATCGAGACATAGAAGGTTTGCGACTCGCGGACTGCAGTCTCAGTACAGGCGCTGCTGACTGCGCTGGTGCTGACCTTGCGGGCCTTGGTCAGCTCCTGAGCAGCATAATACTCGTTGGAGTGATGCTCCCGCAGCGGAGAACGCGATACGGCCCGAAAATAATAGCGCGTGCCGGGAGCCAGGTTTTCCAGGGTCACCGTATGATAGTACGACCCGGAGTAACTCTGCCCGACGCTGCGCAGGCATTCGGGGTCCAGCCCCCACTGCAATTCTGAAGAGCCCTGGGCGGAGTTAGTCCACCATTCGACGTTAATGGTAGACTCCGTGACCGAGTGCACCTGGGGCAGCAGCGTGCTACTCTCCTGTGGCGCACGCACCAGCCGGTATGGCCCGGCCGGATGGCCATCGAAACCGCGTCCCAGGAAAGCGCTGTGATTCGCGACCGTGAAATCGCCGTTGGCGCAATCTCTGAATTGCGGATTTTCGCCCGGCAGATCGAAGTCCACAAAGCCGTCCAGCGCAGTTTGCAGTCCTGCCAGATAGATATTGCTGTGTTTGTATCCCCCTGCTCCGTTCCCGGCCACTGGCTGGGTGCTGAAAGCATTATGGGTCAGAGCGGTATCCTGGCCAGCGATGCTCAGCACTGCCTCGAAGCCACAGGCATGGAAGCGATTTCCCCGCCCAGTCACCTCGACCCGCCCGGCGATGAAATTGAGGTTGCTGAACTCCAGGTCCTGTCCTTTGACCTGCATGTCGCCGGTGATTACTGCCGCATTGCCGATGCCCCTGGTTCTGATCTTCAATCCCTGTGCCAGCAAGGTGGTGCCGGGATAACGGCCCGGGCTGAGGTAGACGATGCTGCCCTTGGGCAGAGAATTCAGTTTGGCCAGGCTACGCCAGGATTGTTTCAGCGAGCGTCCTTCTGCCGAGTCATTGCCAGCAGGTGTAATAAAATATATATTCCCGTCATCAATCAGCCCGTTTTCCAGGCCACGGGCATCTGACTGGGGGTGGAAATCGTAATTCTCGGGGTCGGCAAACAGCCCGTCCCACTCAGCCCGGGGAATGGTGTCCAGATTCAAGGATGTGTCCTGGGCATTGTAGGCATTGCCGCCACGAAAGACATTATTGCGGCCATTCTCGGCTGCATAGCCCTGCCCGCCATTGACCGAGTTGATGCACCAGGTGTTGCTGGTATTGGCTTTCAGGCCGATGCTGCCATACGAAATTGAGTTTTCCACCCGGCTGTCTTTGATGGTGCCGCCATAGAAACGGATTTCCAGATTATTAGGGTGAGTACTGAAGAAGGACCGGCAGTTACTGATTCTGATATTCTCGCAATCACCCCAGCAGACCATATTCCCGCCTGATACCGGTGCGTTCGAGCCATTGGCATAGACGGTACAATCCTCAATGCTGGAATCCTTGCGGCAACCCAAATGAATGCCGTTGCTGTTGAAAAAGGCCTGGCAGTTCCGGACCCGGTTATTGCCCGGGCCGCTCAGACGCAGGCCGTAAAAATTGCGGTAATGGGAATAGAACCCGGTCACCGCCAGGCCCTCAACCGTGACATTCTCGGTAGTGAGCAGAAATCCGCTGCCGGCGATGACCGATGCGGTCAAATAATGCTGCGCCGGTGACTGCCCGTCACTGGTGCAGACATAGAGACGCTTGGCTTCCAGGTCGTAGAAGAATTTTCCCCGGGTGAATTCCAGTTCCCTGACCGAGGCTGCCGGAGTATAGATGCGATAGGTATCCCGCTCATTGATGGCAGTGGGCTCGGCAAGGGCAAAATCGGCAGACCAGATGAATGCCGAGCCCGGAAATTTCTCAAAGACCGGCAGCTCGACATCACCGCGCAGCAGCACTGTCCCGGGAATTTCTGCTTTAATCAGGATGGGCAGTCCGCCGGGATTGGGCAATTGCCGGCTCACCGATTCGCGATAAATCCCCGGTTGGATGCGCAGGATATCACCGCCCTGTATGGCCGAGAGCCCCCGGTTGACAGTCCGGAACGCCTGGGTCAGGCTCGTGCCGGGATGGTCATCCGAACCATCCGGCGAGACAAAATACTCCACCCCGAACAAAGAGACGGCTGTGCAACACAGGAAGATGGCGATGAAGGCTCTGCAGTCTGACATTGAATACGCTGCTGATCCTGAAATTACGCTGCCCGGCAGCATCCTGCGCCACCCTCCACACAGAGGGCCGCCGATGCTGAACCGGTGACTAATGTAACCCGCTCATGCTGGAATGCAATCGGAAAACCGCGTTTCCTTGCCCCCGGAAAACCCTCGTCGCCGCGGCGGCGGCAAGCTGGCGCAGAAGCAAGCAGCGCTAAAACCGCCGCCTGGAGTTGTAAAAAACAGACCTTGGCTTAACTTATGAGAAAATTGTTCCCGGTGTGATTTCAGCCAGACAAAGGAGCTATCAGATGCATCATTTCGGCAACGAAGAACTCGAGCTGTTGAAGCGGGTCGTGGAAAGCAAGAAACTCATGCGCTACCGTGGCGGCGAAAGCGGCTTCACCATGGATTTCGAGAGCAAAATCTGCCAGCGCCTGAAGGTCAAACACGCCCTGACACTCAACAGCGGCACCAACGCCCTCTATTGTGCCATGACCGCCATGGGCGTCGGCTCGGGCGACGAGGTCATCATCCCCGCCTTCACCTGGGTCGCCACGCCGATGGCGCCGCTGCTGGCCGGAGCCGTGCCGGTAATCGCCGATATCGATGAGACCCTGGCTATCGACCCGGAGGACATCGAACGCAAAATCAGCCCCTACACCAAGGCTATCATCCCGGTCCACATGGGCAATGCCGTCTGCAATATGGACGCCATCATGGCTATCGCCAAACGCCATAACCTGCTGGTCTGCGAGGACGCCTGCCAGGCGGCCGGCGTCACCTACCACGGCCGGGAAGCCGGCACCATCGGCCAGACCGGCGCCCTGAGCTTCAATATGTTCAAAAATCTGACCTGCGGCGAAGGGGGGATGGTCCTGACTGATGACGACCGCTACTACGAACGCGCCCTGATTATGCACGATGCGGGATGCTACACCCGTGAGCACGCCGGGCAGATGCAGGAGCAATTCTTCCCCGGATTCAATTTCCGGGTCTCGGATTTCCAGGGCGCGATGCTCTGCGCCCAACTGGCAAAATTCGACAGCTTTATCAGCGGCTTGAAGGAGCGCCGTGACCTGGTCCGCTCAATCCTTGGCAACTCGCAGCAGTTCGAGCTGACCACGGCCAATGACCCGGACGGTGTCCTGTCCGTGAATATAAAATTCCCCACCCAGCAGGATGCCACGGCCTTCAAAGAAAAGCACAGCGTCACCTTCTGGATTGAATCCGGCCGGCATGTCTATACCAACTGGACCCCGGTGTTGAACAAATCCTGGTGGGACGAGCGCCTGAACCCGCATAAATTCGCCCACCGGACCATCGACTACCCCCTCGACTGCTGCACCCGATCCCTGGATATCCTGAAACGCAGTGCGCAAATCAGCTACAGCTACAACGCGCCCCTGGCTGAGGTCGAGAGCGCCTGCCGCAAACTGCTGCAATAGCCCCCCCGGATTCTGCTGTCCCTTTCCTGTACTAACAAAAACGGCCCGCCAAGCGAATTGGCGGGCCGTTGTGTTTACCGGTTCAAATCATCCTATTCCTGGATGATTCTGGGGCAGTATTTGGTGTGCAGGAGATGATGCGCTTTCTCGCTGTTGGGCTCGCCCAGGAATTCCTCGTAAATCTTGATAATCGAGGGATTCAGATGCGATTTGGGAATCGGCAGACCGGCATCAGCGCGGTAGATGGCGTCCTTGCGGGCTTCCAGAATGCTGGTATTGCCGTGGTAGTAGGGCTGTCCACCACCGTTGATGCAGCCACCGGGGCAGGCCATGATCTCAATGGCATGGTAGGTGGCTTCCTTGCGCTGAATCTTCTCCAGCAGGCGGCGGGCGTTGCCCAGACCGGACACGACCGCGGCTTTCAATTCAATGCCGGCGATGGTGATGGTGGCTTCCTTCACGCCTTCCAGACCACGGATGGCACAGAACTCGATGGCGCCCTTGTCCTCGCCTTCCAACTTGGCCGCGATGGTCCGCAGGGCGGCTTCCAGCACACCGCCGGAGGCACCGAAGATCACGCCGGCGCCGGTGGATTCCCCGAGCGGGCTGTCATAATGTTCATCGGGCAGGAGGTCGAAGAGTATCCCGGCCTCTTTAATCATCGCCCCCAGCTCACGGGTGGAGAGCACATAATCGACATCCGGCACGCCGTTGTTGCTGAATTCTTCCCGTCCGGCCTCGTACTTCTTGGCCAGGCAGGGCATCACCGACACCACAATCAGGTCAGCCGGGTCAATGCCGAGCTTTTCAGCATAGTAACTCTTGGCAATGGCGCCGAACATCTGCTGCGGTGACTTGGCGGTGGAGGGCAGATTCAGCAGGTCCGGGAACTGATATTCCATGAAATTCACCCAACCCGGGCAGCAGCTGGTCAGGATAGGCAGATTCTCGCCGGTTTCCAGGCGTTTCATCAGCTCGGTGCCCTCTTCCATAATGGTCAGGTCAGCCGACCAGTCGGTATCGAAGACCTTGGCAAAACCCAGCCGGCGCAGTGCAGCCACCAGTTTCCCGGTGCTGATCGAGCCAGGCTCCATCCCGAATTCCTCGCCGATGGCTACCCGAACCGCAGGCGCAGTCTGCACAATCACAGTCTTCTTGGGGTCATCAAGGGCTTTCCAGATATCCTCGCGGTAGCCGATTTCGGTCAGAGCACCGACCGGGCAGGCTTGTGCACACTGACCGCAGAATACGCAGGCAGTCTCAGACAGAGGCTTGAAATTCTCAGGTGCGACCGCGACATTGAAGCCACGATTCACGCCGGAGAGCACGCCGACAGTCTGAATGACGTTGCAGGCCGTTTCACAGCGACGGCACAGAATGCATTTGTTCAGATCACGGCAGATGGCCGGATTGGCAC
>JAAYYJ010000483.1 GCA_012515455.1 Oligosphaeraceae bacterium | reverse complement strand
TCCCCCCAGCTGCCCCGGCTGGCATCATCAAAATACCCGGTCAGCATGCTGACCAGCAGGCAGGCGGCAATGCCCCAAAATTTCCCGGCCCAAGGCAGAACCAGGGCCAGGCAAAGCAGGAAAATCACCACAAAAACCATGCCCGCGCCGGTGGGTTTGCCCTTCGCCTGGGCAGAACCGGCGACAAAATTCTTCCCCCGGTCCTGGGGCAGCAGATGCCAGAGCCGGGGCAGCAGCCATACCGTGAGCAATGCGCTCAGGCAGGCCCCGAGGCAGATCAAGGTCAGGTGTGATCCCAATAACCGGAAAGGTCCCCATACGGACTGTAAATACGGTGCTAAATAAGGTAACATATCTCTTGCGTACTGATAGAAAAAATGAAGTCCTGGATGTTAGCCGCCGGTCAGCGGTTGCCAGGCGCGGGGGTGGGCTTACCTGGCGAAACGCACCACCATTTGGAATTCCGAGTGCTCGGCTGAGGTGGTGGTGATGGTATGGGGCAAATCAGCCGCGAAGGCCAGAAAATCGCCCTTGAACAGCTCGGCAGTATTATTCCCGGCCGTGACCTTGATGCTGCCTTTCAACACGGCAATCAGTTCCTCGGTCCCGGCGTGGTGCGGCGGCGATTTGTGCACACAGTGGGGTTCCTGAATCACGTGGTAGAACTCCAAGTCGTCGGCCATGCTGATGGGCGAGATGGCCCGGAACACGGTCCCGCATTCCGGCACCGCCACTGAGGTGATCTGATTGCCGCGGTTCACTTCAAAATGCCGCCCGTCTTCAATCGGGTCCCGGAGCAGTTCGTCGACCTCGAGATGCAGCGCATGCGCAATCTGCCAGAGCTTGCTGACAGTGGGATTCGCCTTGCCGGTCTCAATCTGCGAAAGCATCGCCGTTGAAACCCCGCTCCGCTGCGCCAGCTGTTCCAGGGACAGCTGCTGACGTTTGCGCGACAAATGAATGTTGGCAGCGTAATCGGGCAGCGGGGGAATTTCCGGAAGCTGATTCATGGGCATTGCTCTTGGACAGTATCACCGGCAGGACGAAGGCATTTTAAATTATAATATAATGTCTTTTGACCAATCTGCCAAAACTCCGACCGCGCAACGGTAGCCTGCCAGGCAATTCCGGCCGTGTGATTGCCAATTTCTCCTCCGCCAAGGCGGACTTAGGCCCGGGCGGACAAAATTTCCCCCGGGTGGTGGGCCGGCGCAGCAGTCCCCCCTGGCGGGGCAGCCTGCCCCCGGGGTCATTCCCGGCAGCCGGGTCATTTAAGAAAGCGATCCCCCAGTTCCAGATAATGCTGCCAGTCTTCCCAGGTCTGATCATGCTTCCCGGCCCGGAGATGATAACTGACCAGGCCGCTCAGCCGTCCGCCGGGCGCAGGCATCTGCGCCGGGCTGTAGACCTCTGCACCAAACAGCCGATACACCTCGCCGGCATAAGCGCCGGACAGGAATTCCCCCCGGGGATCAGCCCAGAGGTCCTCGCTGGCGCTGGCGATGCAGACCGCCCGCGGCGCCTGCAAGGAAACCAGGAAATTCTGATCAAAAGGCAGCTCTGCCTCACGGCGGGCGTACTGTGCGAAAGAAGTCACGAACCAATGCGGGAAGACGCTCGTAATAATCTCCAGATTCTCGCCGAAACAGCGCTTGGACATTGCCGCACCGCCGCAGCCGGAGTCATTGGAGATCACCAGCCGGAAGCGCGGGTCCTGCGCGCCCGCCCACAGCGCCGTCTTGCCCAGCCGCGAATGGCCGTGCACCGCCACCCGGCGGGCGTCGACCCCAGGCTCAGCCTCCAGGCAATCCAGAGCCCGGCTCAGGCCCCAGGCCCAGACTCCGATGGCAGTATGGCGCGCCCGCACCGCGGGGCTGTCCGGTTGAGCATAAAACAGCGACAGCGCGCTGCGCTGCCAGCCGTTGGCGTGATCCGGGAAAAAATCGTGGTAGCATAGCGTTGCTGCGGCGTAGCCGCGTTTCAGCACCTCAGGGAACTGCCAGCGCTCGGCCTGCAGTCCCCGTTTGTCCTCCCCGAGGTCCTGGTTGCCGGGATAATTCTGTCCCGTGATGCGGACCTCCTTTTCGCTGCTGGTCACGTGGTTGCCCTTGAAGCACAGCCCCAGGAAGGCCGGCACCGGCGCGGTGGCCTGGTTGGGCAGATAGAGCAGCATCTCCGCGCTGTGGGTCTTTCCGTCGGCCATCTCGAACTGCAGCCGGATTTCCTTCCTGGTCGCCAGTCCCAGGTATGCGTCGGGCTGGCAGGAAAGCAGCTGGAAAGAGCACCGGTCCGGGCGCGGCAGACTTTCGCCGTAGACCTCCCGGCGGAACATCTCCAATACCCGCGGACGCTGAAAATTCACCCACTCGGCCGCATTGCGGACCGTACTGCCGTCAGCCTTTTGCAAAGGTGACGGGACCACGAACTGCGGGACCTTCGCTTCATCATAATTGACCGCTTGCAACATTTCTTCCCGTGAACGCATACCGTGATTCCTTTTTTCGATTTCGCCGGCGGCC
>JAAYYJ010000482.1 GCA_012515455.1 Oligosphaeraceae bacterium | reverse complement strand
GGTTTGTCCTTAGACTTGCATTCAGCCACGGTTTGTTTAGCGATATCACGCAGAACCGCAGCAGTATCCGGAGCGATACTGGGGGGGGCGTAGGTGCATTTGTTCACATCACCGAAAACAGCCTCGAACCATACTGCCGCGCCGAGATATTCGCCGTACACCGAAGCATGCGCAGGATCATGAGCTAGTTTCGGGGCGGCTTCGGGGTCTTTTTTGTTCTTGCGCCAGATATAACCGACATGCAGGGAGTTCCGCGAGGGCGGCAGGGCAGGGTATTGTAGGGCACTGGGGTCAGCCGGGACAGTGAATTCAATCGGAAAACGCGGGTCCTTGCTGGCATTTTCGAAGGCAGTCCCCACCGGCAACAGCCGCAAGCCGAGCGTCGCGGACCATTTCTGGTAAGCGGCATGCAGTCGCGGGTACATCTCACCGGAGGCGGCAACCGGGTTCTTCGAGTCCTTGCGGTAAGCCCAGGTCTCGTGCAGGAGCACCTCGGCCTGAGGGGCGTATTTGCGGATGATTTGCAGCAATTCAAGGGCGGGGGTGAAACTGTCCGGATCATAACTCTGATGACTGACCTGCTGGATGGTAATGAAATCCCAGGGATGGCTCTGCAGAATTTCCGGCAGGGTTTTCGTCTTGCCGCTATAGGGCCGTCCGGCGGGGTCCTGGGGGTCCTTTTCGGTGGCCATGGCGTAGCCGAGGTGCTTAGCCAGGGAATGTCCGCCGAGCGAGGCCGAGCGGTCAATGACAGCCTGAATTCCGGCGCTCTCCAGCATCTGCGGCAGGTATTTGACGGCATTGTTGGAGAAGCTGTTGCCGATAGTCAGCAGGCGCAGAGGTTTCTGCTCCTGAGCCCAGCCAACAGCCGTGCAGACCAGGGCGATGATGAGGGGGAGTCTGAATAGACGCATGTTTTAATCTTCCTTTTTTTCGACGACGATACGGTTTCCTTCGATATTCACGACAATTATCGGGGTCTGCGGGGGGAGCAGTTCTCCCTGCGTGACCACATCGTACTTTTTGCCGTCAATAATGGCCAGGCCGGAGGGCCGCAGAACGGTGTGAGAGAGACCGCTTTTATTGAGCAGCTGGCGGTATTCCGGATCGAAGCTGCGCCAGTCCTTGGCATCGGTGGCCGCCAGCAGGCGTTTGCCGGTTTCTGTGCGGGGGAAATACTTGAACCAGGCATAAAAAAGGATCAGCATGAACAGCACCACTGCGCAGGTAACCAGGCAGGCGGTGCCGAGGCTGTAGGTGTAGAAGACACCTGCCACGCCGGTCAGCAGTGCGACACAGCCCAAAAGGCCAATCACTCCACCGGGCAGCAGCAGTTCGGCAAACAGCAGCAATATCCCGGAGACAATCAGCGCGATGATAATGCTCAGGTCCATAAACGTTCCTAGTTGCGGTGCAGTACTGGGCGGGGCAGCCTTAAAATACTGCCGGAAATGCTGAAAGCAAGCAAACGCCAGCGAGAAAAAGCTGCCGCCCCCAACCGGACTGCAGGGCGGGCCGGCGAAAAACAAAAGCCGTCCAGCCTGGTACAGATGGACGGCAGAACACGGCAGAGAAACAAGAGGAAGCCGCCAATGCGCTTATTTTTGCGCTGGTGCGGCGGCGGGCGCCGGGGCATCTTTTGTGGGGGCGGGCACCGGGATGCTGTAGGGGTTCGCATGCATATCCGGCAAGGGACCGCCTTGCGGACCGCGGCGCAGTCGCGGGTGTCCCGACGGGCGGTCATTGGTCAGGAAGAACTCCAGGCGCTTTTCCTTGACCTTGTCCTGGTCCTTTTCCATCTCCTGGAGCTGAGTCTGCAATTTTTCCAGCCGTTCCCGGGTATCCTTGATGACCAATTGCATCGACTCATCAATCAGCGGCTGCAGCTGAGCCTTGATTTTGTCTTTGTCGGCGTCAGTGATTGCTTTTTTGTACTGCCCGGCCAGGTCCCAGCATTGTTTGTCCAGTTCGGCAATCTTCCGCCGCGTCTCGCTGTATTCGGGAGAGTGCTGCCAGACCTCCTTGGCGAATTTATCCCGGTCGCTGCTGCGCATTTTCAGCAAGCGCTCATATTCGGCGGGGTTGTTTTTTTCCAGATGCTTCATAATCCTCTGGAAGCGTTCTTCGAGTCGCTCGCTGAAATTTTCCCGCAAGCGCTGCCTGCGCTCGTGGCGGTATTCCGGCTTGGCGGCCGGCCCCCGTTGCGGGATGGCCAGGTCTTCGACTGCGGGAGCATCTTTTGTGGGCGCAGGTGTTTTCGGCTGATCCTGCGCATGGAGGAACTGGGCCAGAGCACAAAATGTACACAGAGCAAGAATGGCGGTCAGATTTTTCATGGTGGTTGTCCTCCTGAAGATGAGATTCTCAATTGCCGGCATACAGATACAGCTGTTGTTCTATATTATCCATTTCATTGGTGGTTTCCAAGTAGCTGAGAATCAGCAGGTCGTGAGTGGCGCTGCCAGTTTCCCCGCTTTGAGCCAGCAAGTCCGGAGATTTTCCCCCGGCAGGGGGCAGAGAGAGGGCATACACACTCAGCAGAACCAGTAACACTGCGGCCGCAGCGTAGAAATAGTGGTTGATCTCCTGCCACCAACGCCGGCGGGGCTGATGATGCAGCAGCAGCCCCGCTATCTGCAAAATCCGGCGGTCTAGCTCCGGGCTGGGGCGCGGTTGCAGGAGAATGCTGTTCAGGCGGGTAAATGCCTGACAATCAGGGCATGACTGCAAATGCTCACGGGCAGTCTCAGAGAGATGTCCTTCAGCTTGCAGGCATTCCAAGGCAAAATCATTGCAGGTCATATTATAGCCTCCTGAGGCGTTTATGGGGCTGGTTGCGGCTGGCGCCTGTCTGGGGGGACGCGCGGTTAGGTTGTTTCAGGTTGGTTCCGGGGCATCAGAGGAAATCCGCCAGCAGCTGGCGCAAATTCTGCACGGCGTAATGCATCCGCCCCAAGGCAGTATTCAAGCTGATGTTTTTCTGAGCGGCGATGTCCTTGAAACTGATGCCGCTGATGCGCATTCTGACGATTTCCTGCTGTTCCGGGGACAGTTTCCGGATGGCCTGCTGCAGGGCCTCTTCCAGCCCCTGCTGGAGGAGTACTTCCTGCGGATCAAGGCTGTCCGCGGGGACATTCTCCTGTATCTCCGACATTTCCCGGCTGTCAGTACTGCGGTAGTAATCCATCACCAGGTTATGAGCAATGCGGCAGAGCCAGGCCAGGAAACGCTGTTGGTCCGAGTAACCGGAGAAATTCTTCAGTGCTTTGATCCAGACCTGCTGGAAGAAATCATCCACCCGGTCATGCTGGTTGGGCAGCAGCTTGTGCAGGTATGCGAACAGCGGCAGGCGGTAACGCTGGTACAAAATGGTAAAAGACTCGTCATCGCCAGTGATGCAGCGTTGAATCAAAATCATGTCACTGAGTTGGTCATCAGGTTCAAGCTGCATAGCAACTCCAGTCGTAAAACGCGAATTAAGACAAAAAATTGTTTTTGCCGCGGAATTACTGATTCTTTGCCGTCTTCAGCCACTGCCTTGGGGCAATGCTCAAGCCGGGGTGTTTCTGTAAGTAACTGCGGACGGCATCCCGGGTGGAGATGCCGGTATCGGTGGTTTGCACTTGCGGCAGTTTGAGGATAGCGGTCAATTTCGGGTACCGTCCGCTGCCGGCGGCGGTGAAGCTGTTCAGCGCCAGGCGGTGGCGGGGGGACTGTTCCGGGAAGATTGCCTGGGCGGATTTGCCGTCCGGTGCGATGCTGACCTCTGCTCCCCAGATGCCGCAGAAGGTATACACATCGCGTTGGTTCCACTGTTCCAGGACAATTTCCGCCAGCTGTGCGGCCGTGACTGCTGCGGTCACGATGGTGTTCTCATACGGCACGAAGGCGAAGAGGTCGTACTCGGTGACCGGTTGCCCGGCGGTGAAGCTGGCATTTGAGAGTGTGCCGTGCAAGGCCAGGGTGGTTCCGGCCGCCTCGGCCAGGGCGGCGCAGAACAGTTCGCTGGCGGGGCAGTTTACTCCCGGGCGGCCTTTGCTGAGGATGTCCTGAGCGGGTGCCGGTGCAGCGGCTGTGGATTTGGCCTGCTGCTCCCGCTCCAGCCACTCCTGCAAGTCCTGCTGTAGAGGCTGATGCACGGGGGTATCCTCCTGGATACTGCTCAGGTATGATGAAATCTCCAGCACTGTATGCTTGGTGGTATCAATGCTGATCCGGGCCACCGCCAGGCTGCGCCCGCCGAAACCCGGCTGCAGGTACCAAGTCCGGGAACCGATCTTGTGACCGGGGAAGGGCCGGTGGGTGTGCCCGCCCAGAACCAAGTCGAACTCGGGGAATTTTTCCACTATGGCGGCCACTTCGTTGACCTGTCTGGCATCGGCTTGTTCCTGCCAGCCCTGGTGGATGGCCAGGATGATGCAGTCCGGTTTTTGGCGCAGAACCTCAGGCATAATCGCAGCAATGCTGTCCAAGGCATAACTGACCCGGCAGGAGTCCCCGAAGGATTCGCCCAGCCAATGCTGCAGATATGACGCGGTCATGCCGATGACCGCGATTTTGGCGTGGTTGCGGGTGAAGCAGCGCCAGCTGGCAAAGGGTGGCTCCTGCAGCGGTTGCAGATTGCCGCAGAGGATGATCTCCCGCAGGGGTGCAGCCAGTTCCAGAAAGCGCGGGAAGCCGAAATCGAATTCGTGGTTGCCCGGTATCCATGCATCGTATTTGAGGGTCCGCAGGGGGATGGTGCCAACAGCGCCTCTCGAGAGTGCCGCCAGCATGGTCCCTTGCACGGTATCGCCGCAGTCGATCAGCAGGGAGTTTTCCCGTCCGTAGCGGTCCAGGAGCTCTTGAGTCAGGTGGGCCAGCTGGAGCCAGGAACCGCCATTTTCTTTTTCCCGGCTTACTGCGGCATGGATGTCGCTGGTCTGCAGCACGTGCACTACCGCCAGTTCAGCCAGCAGAGACTGGATAAAGAGCCAAAGTACGGCAATGATGACTCTGCCAAATCGGGGCATGAGGGTTATTCTCCAGGTGACGGGGTTCCAGCTCAACGTTTGGGAGCATAAGTAAACAGAGAATGGGTGATGCCCCAGGCTTGCTCCAAAGGCATTTCTTTTTTTTCGTGTCCTGCGCCCCAGGTGTCAGAATAAAATACTGCCCGGGTACGCTCATTATAACCGATGAGCAGGCGGAAATGCCCGCCGGCGCTTTGCAGCAGCCCGGGTTCCGGGACCAGGCCCACAAACACCCCCCAGCCCAGAGGCAGGCCCTGGTCGATGTTGCGCTTCAGCTCGCGCCAGAATTTCTCGCGCTCCTGCCGGTCCTGATTCCTGGAGGACAGGTAGGTTTCCCGGTCCATGGAGTAGAGCAGGGCGCCGAGGTCAATCACCCCGGTCCGCCTCTCCAGCTCGATTTTTGTGAGTTTATTTTTGCGGGCTAGGGTATTGTAGCGGCGGATGATTTTTTCCAGATCAGCGAAAGACTGCAGCAGTTCGAATTTGGGACTCATCTTCAGCCCGAGCTTGGTGTCGGCCTTGCGGATGGCAGTCAGCATCTCATCCTGGCTGGTGCCGGTCAGAGCGCTGGTATTGGCGATTTGGGCGATGGTATGCTGGGTGACGCTGTCATTGCCGAAGTACTTCAGGATGCGTTCGGTGACTGCGGCGGAACAATAGCCCTTCTGTCCCTGGTCGACCATCGGGATGTTGTCAATGAATACCGTACCGTTGCTTTGCCGGACGATATTGTCGCGCAGGGATAACTTCCCCTGCAGGGACCGCTTGGATACCGCGGTCGGGGCCTGGCTGCGCGGGTCGGCGGCGGGGTTGTAGGGCATGATTTCCAGCTGAACGAATTCCGGCCGGTGGTTTTTTTTTCGCCCTTCGCTGGTGATATTCCAGCGCAGGGAGTAGGTGAGATGTTTAGTGACGAAGAGCAGCAGGTGGCTGTCGGCATCACGCCCGTAGTTGCCTTTTTTCTGCACCCCGCGGGTCCGGGTCAGTGCGGTCAGTTTATCCGCCAGCTGCTTGATCAGGGCTTCGAACTCCGGGAGGGGGAGGTCGCCGTCATCGCCGCGGTTGTAGAGCGAGAGGTACACCCGGCTTAATTCCCGGTCCTGGAAATGGCAGATCGCCTCCCGCACTGGTATTTGGGCGAAGTTCAGGTCCGCGGGTGCCTGGCGGTATCCGCTGGGGTAGCGGGCGGAATCCCGCGCGGCTGAGGTCCAGCGGAAATAGGGCTGGAAGGGGCTGCCGGCAGCCAGGAAGAGATCGGCGTCGCAGCGGCGGAAGAATTCGCCGTCGCTGCCGATTACCTCCTGGATATCCATGGCCTGTGCGGTCAGCAAGGTCAAGGATGCAGCCGCTAACAGGTTGAGCATATAGCGATAGGGTACGGTCATGGTGCTGCGGTTCCGGCTGAGGTTGCAGGGAGAGCGCAAATAATGTCCAGGCTAAAAACGCGAGCAGCTGAAGCTTATTGTCTGTCAGGTGGTAGCCGGGGTTAATTTGCTGCTTCTGGCGGGGTGTTTGCAGTGCGGGTCAGAGACAGTGCCCGCAGGCAGAACTGGTCATTTTCTCCAAGGTAGGAAAAATCGAGGTACAGGCCGATTTTAGTGGTCTTGGGGTTCATTCGGTACTCGCGGCTGAGGTTCTGCCAGTCTGGTGCAGTGTCATACTGGCAGAAACGCAGCGTGTGGTAGCCCAGGCTGCGGCCGTCGGCATCAATCTGGCGGATTTTGACGGTCACCACTCCTTGCAGGGAACTTACGCGGGCCTGGAAGCTCAAGGTGAACCGGTGGTCTCTAAGCTCTTCGGGTGTGAGCCCGGGCAACACTGCAATCAGGCGCTGCAGCGGCTGGGCCGGGTCGCGCCGGCAGGACAAATAAGCCTCGCCGGCGGCGTCGCTCTGGAGGGTGAGCGCGCTGCTGTTTTTCCACCAGCCGGCGAAGTTATCCTGGAAATCAGGATTGGGAATCAGATTTTTGCCACCGGCGAACAGCATCGCCGGAAGCAACAACAGCAACAATTTGACTCGCATGTTATTTCCTGTCTCGGCATGGCCGCAGTTATAACTGGAAGAGTTTCTGCAGCTGCATAATGCGGCTGGCCAGCATCCAGCGGTAGACATCGAAGGTCTCGGGGTGCCAGAGGTCGTCGAATTTGTATTTTGGCTGCACGTAGATGCTGTTTTCGATCAAGTCAAGGTCAGCTTGAGCTGCGGCAGCCTCGGTATGCAGGCCATTGGCCTGGCATCTGCGGATGAGTTTTTCCAGGGTGTTCAAGTAGCGTCCGTCATCGATGCCTTCGCGGTATGCCTCCCAGATCGTGACTGGAATCGGGGTGCCGTCATCGTCGGTGCGTACATCGAAATCCGAACTGCTGGAATCCAGGTAGTTCCAGGGGTCTCCGGCGGTGCTTTGATAGATCCAGGGCACCAGGCAGCGGAAGCCTGATCGCCAGAGTCCGAAGCCGTAGGTCATACGGGTGCCGTTCACCGGCGTATGGTCATTCTCACCCGAGTTGTGGTTGGGGTAGCACCAGAATTCCAGTCCCGGCCGGGCGGCCATCTCTTGCTGGATTTGCTCCCGGCTGATGGAGAACGGCTGGCAGCACCACACATCCACATAAGGCTTCAGTGGGGCGAAGCCCTCGTGGGCGGGGTCGGCGGTGATGTAAGTGCGAACCCCGGGGACGGCTTTGATCGCCTTCATCACTGCGGTCATGAATTCAACGGAGTCTTTGGCGGTCGAGGGCTCATCCACCGGATAGTAGAGAAGCTCCGGCCACTGCCGGTTCCTGGCCTCGGTCTCGATGTCACGGACCATCTCGGTGAGCTCAGTAAAAAATTCCGGCGGGGGCATTTTCACCAGGCGCAGGTGCGAGCCCATGCCTCCTTTCATATATTTATGATATAGCCCGCTGACATTGAAAGAGCAGATCTGGGGTTTGTTGAAACCATATTCCCGCTGCAGGTCGATAATTACCTGCAGGCTGTCGAAGTTCTCACGCCAGCGTCCGTCTTTTTTGTTGCCCCAGAGCCCGGCGGTCAGAGCATTCATGCCGCTGGCCCGCAGGTGTTCCAGCTCAGCATAAGTTTTGCGGCGCCACCATTGTCGGGAATAATCATCGGGCGCGGTGAGGACACTGCTGACCGGATGGCGGTAGTACTGGCCGAATACCAGTTCCTGGTCCTTCTGCAGCACAATGGGGAGCACCCGCAGGCAGAGCGGCACTTTGTATTCCTGCTGGTCCAGGGTCAGAACCGCTTCCCCGCGGTAGAATCCTTCCGGCGTGCCGACGGCGGCCTTGACGGTCAGCCAGACGCGCAGATTGCGGCCTTTGCTGAGACTCTGGGAGCGCCAGGGCATCAGCACATCGGGGGCCTCGTAGTAGGTATTGAAAAGGCTGTAGTTGGGGCGTACGAACATATAGCGGACATAGCGCAGGTCGATATCGCTGGCTGGAAGGGTGTTGCCCTGTTCATTGCGCAGGGGGGCGACCGACAGGTCCACCTGGGCGAAGTCTTTCAGGGCATAAATGCTGAAGGTCAGGGGTTCGTATTCGTTCTGGGCGGCGAAAGCGCGCACCGGGGCAGTGAATTCCTGGGGCCGGGGGAACTGGGTCGGCCAGACTGGCTCGGCCCAGTTCCGGTGATAGACCGCGAAGCCGTTCTGGCGCTGCTGCTCGCTCCAGGCCGGCTCGGGGAATTTCGGGGTCTTATCCAGGAGGGTCCACTTTTTCAGGACTTCCCGGGGCAGCATGGAGGCGTCCTGCCAGTGGGGGGTGATAGTCTGCTCCAGAACCTGTGCCCATTCCGCCTCGGGCACCACTGCCAGGGCGTTCAGGAGCCATTTGCTCTTGGTGCTGATGCTCAGGTGCAGACCTTTTGCATCGGCAGTGGCCGGCAGCAGGAGCTGGCGCATGCCGAGGTTGCCGATGACAGCCGCGCTGTCGCTGCCGCTGCTGCTGCTGATCTCGGTGGTCCAGATTTGTTTGGCATCGCCGCCGGGGTGCCCCAGCAGGGCCCAGACGCGGTATTTTCCCGCCGGGACTGCCAGGGTCAGCTGGGCGGACGCAGCCGAGCTGAGGAAATCGCAGTTCAGGGCGGTGCGATAGACCGGCGGGGTGCCTTTGCCGCTGGAGGCATTGGTGGACCAGTCCCGTTCCAGGGGGTAAGATTTTTCGCTTAAGCTGCTGCCGGCCTGCCACTGGGCGATGCTGTTGCCTTTGGTATCGAGGGCGGAGAAAGCTTCTGCCAGGGGTGAATCCGCCGGGCCGAGATCAAAAAAGTACGATGCGCCCTGGGCAACGGCGGCGCCGATGGTAGCGAGAGCCAGAATTGCTGCGCAGGCTGATTTAAGTACTTGAAACATACCGCTGTTCCTTTAATTTGCTGAGGCTGAAGTTTTTGGTTTTAAGCGTCGCCGTGGTCTTGTAGGATTGGTTACTGCCAGGGGGCGCTGAGCAAGCGCATCGGCCGGCTGGCCTGGCCGAGTGTCTTTCCATCCTTGTGCAGCTGCAGCTGCAGGAGGTAGTCGCCGTCCTGAGCAAACGACCAATAGATGCGGATGATGGCAGTGGACTGCTTCAGCACGCACTGGCCCTGGGTTTGGATTTGTCCCTGTAGATTGCTGACCGACCAGTTCAGGGTGGCGTCAGTCCGGCTGGCTTCGGCCAGCTGAATGGGTATCTCCAGAACGAGCGGCTGGTCGGGAGAATGATAGAATGCCCGCTGCCGGCTGTCGAAGAACACCTCCGGGATGGCGGTGATTTTGCGGCTCGCCTTCTGGAGCAGTTCGCCCTGATGATAAATCGCAATCTCCCGGCTGCGGCCCAGGTCCTGGGCTTGCAGTAGCCAGGGGCAGTTCACGCTGACCTGCTCGCCCGCCGGTATCTGCACTGTCTGTCGGGAGGGGAAAAGTTTCCCCTGCCAGCTGCTCTGAATCCGGACTTTGGCAGTTTGCTTACTCCAGTTTTTCAGGACTACTGTGGCGTTGTTCTGGCCGAGCAGGCACTCGCCGAAGTCAATGTTCAGCAAACTGACCGTGAGTTTGCTTAAATCCAGGCCCTTCAGGATGGCGAAGCGGTCTAGGTCGTTGAATCCCTGGATGCGTTCTTCCAGGCAGGTCAGGTGTTCGGAATTGCGTCCGCGCTGATTGCGGGCGATATGTATGCCCCAGTCGGCCTGCGGGTCTGAGACCGGCAGTTGGGCGAAGGGAATACGCACCTCCATAGTCCAGCCCTCTGGACCAGTCTGTACAGCGGCCACGGCACCGGAGTCCCAGGAGACATCCAGTGAGCCATACGCTTTGGACTGGCAATAGCCATCCATAATCACTCCGGCCGAGCTGACGATAATTTGCGCGTAACTGTCCTTGCTGCGGGCGGGGTCCAGAAAAATCTCGATGCCGTCATCCTGCCAGACCGGCTCATCCTTTTTGCGGTACTTCAGAATCCGCTCTGACATAGACTCTTCCTTGCAGTTTACCGCGACATACAGCGCATCGCTGTCAGCGGCCAGCCAGACCACGCATTTTTCCGGCACCGGCAGTCCGCCGACACCCAAAGTGAAGAATTTCCGGATGACCGGCGGCTGTTGCCAGATTTCCTCGCTGAGCTTTCCGTCAATCTTTGGCGCCCGGTCGGCCTTGATGAGCTGAAAGGTCTGGGCACTGGCAGCAACGGCCGCCAGGCATGCCAGCAGAACAAGACAACGGTGCGGATTGATCATTGGTGGTTCTCCCAAGGTGATTGAATTACGGTGAAGGTTGCTACCTGCTGCCGCTCCGGAAGATCGGGATAAGCCGTCAAGGTATATCTGCCCGGAGCGAGGTGCAGTTCAGAGACATCCATAGTCATTGCCGTGCGGCCCCTGGGCACCGGCAGGGTCTCCTGGCGCAAAATGGTGCTGCCCTGGCTGATTTGGAAGGGCACGCCGCGGGCGGCCTCTGCCGCCGGACCGCTGATGCTGAGCTCCAGATTCAGTTGCGCCGAGCCGGTGAAGATGGCCGGTCCGGTCACCGTCAGCTGGTCCACCCGGCACAACTTGGAGCGCTGGAGTGCAAACCCCCGGAAGCGGAAGGTCAGCACATCGCCGTGCTGATAGCTGCTGTCGCTGATATTGAAGCCGAAATGGACAATCTGCTGCGGCGGCGGCAGGTCGGCTAGGGGGACGCTGATGCTTTGCCATTCTCCTGGCACCGGGTAGAGGGCCTTGGTGAAATTCTCTTTAGACTGGTTGCCGATTTGCAACGTCAGGGGGAGGTTCTTGGTGTCCTGACGGCTGGTCTCGGCTTGGATGTCAAAGTGCACCGAGTCGTAGTCCATCCATTTCCCCTCATCGCCTTTGACCGCGAAGTACATCCTGGGCCAGCCGACGGGGTATTTCTTGTCGCCGCCATAATGGTCAATGGCGATGTTCTGCCGCAGGACTGGCTGACCGGACTGCGGCTGCTCCTCCAGGACAACACTGCTTTCCCAGCAGGACCAGCGCTTGGTAGTCAGCAGGAATTCCAGGCGGAGGCTGTCGATCTGATCCAGGGCGGCGGGTTCCGAATGCAGTCCTGCCGGCAGAAAGCAAGCCAGCAGCACGGACACCACTGAGAGAATGCGCATTTTGGACTCCTTATGGGCTGGATACAGGCATAATATCTCGCGACTGCTATTATTGTACATCCTTTCCGCTATCTTTCCAGTCGCTGAGAAAAAAGAATCCCGACCGTCTGGCGTATCAGGGCAGAGGGGCAAAACCGGGCAGGTCCTCGACTTGGGCTGCCGGGCGGCGGCCGAGCAGCTCCGGCCCGGGACGCCAGCCCGGGGGCATCAGGCAGCCGGTAAGCGCGGCTGCGGGTGCGATGGTCTCATGGATGCTGAATTCGCTGGCGGGAACGCTGAGTCCTTCGAGGTTGACATTGCGGCGCCAGATCGGCCAGTGTTGCAGCAGGATGTCCCGGGTCTGTTTCTCACTGAGGACTTTTCCCTGAGACCAACGCAGAGGCAGCAGGGTGATGGCCTGGCCGCTGAAATTATGGTCCAAACGAGGTGGTTTGAACAGTCCATGCACCAGCTTGATGTCATTATAATCAATGCCGAAGGTATGCCTGTAGGGGGTGATTCCGGGGACGAATTCGGGGCTGCTGTCGGTGTACGACGGCAAGTCCAGAAAATGTACGGGGTAGCAGTATCCCAGTCCGCTGGTCAGGCTGAGTCCCAGGGGATTGCCACCGTTATGCCAGTCGTTGGCCAGGAAAGCAGCATCCAGGAAGGCGTGGTTGCGGGTGTTTTTCCAGGCCAGGAACAATACCTGGGCCTGGCGCAGGGGGTGGCAGTTCCCCCAGCTGGTATGGCTGACAAAGCGGTGCCCGGCGCTGTGCCAGGGCAGGCGGTAGGAATGATTCCCGGCGGTCATCTGCACCATTTCAGAGGCTTTGGCGAGGATGATTTTGTCGTGTTGGCTGGCAAGTTTGAGCAAGCGCGGGTTCTGCTGCCCGAACAGTGAGAGTTCCACGAACAGCCAGGGTGGGTATTTCCCGCCGATGTCATTCAGGATAGGCAGATACCGCTGGGGATTATCCTCGACCTCCTGGAGATATTCGTGCATGCCGGTCAGCAGGAACAGATTGAAGCCCGCCTTGAGCAGATACTGCCGGGGCAGCTCAGGATTGTCGCGGTAGGTGACAGTGGCCTCGTTCGAACCTTGCTTCCAGCGGTACTGCCGTTCCTGGCGGTGGCGCGCATCAAGGGCGTACTGGAAGGCCCGCAGGGCGGACTGCAGGTACGGCGCCGCGTCGTCGTGGCGACCGATCTTCTGCAGCACCAGCGCCAGCATGGCAGCATGGGCGGCGTATTCCAGGCTGCTCTCCCGGGTGGCCAGAGAGAGATAGAAGCGCCCGGGGTCCTGGCCGGGGTCGTGACCCAGCCGGCTGGGATGGCTGGTCGATTCCACCCAGGTGCCCACCCCGCCATTGGGCTGCTGGGCCCGCAGCCAGAGCCGCATGCCCCAGATCGCCTCATCGATGATGTCCGGAATGCCATTGCCGCTTTCCGGGATCTGCAGTTGCGCGTCGCTGAAATTCTCTTCTGCCAGCAGGAAAGCCGCGAGCAGGTCGTTGACTACGCGGAAATGCTGCGGCCGGCGGTCGTAGTCGGCTGCGTCGTGCCAGCCGCCGGCCAGGCCTGGCAGCAGTTCCAAGGGCTGGGGGACGTTCTGGCGGATCAGCGCGAAGTGATCGATATTGACAGACCGCCCCCCGGAGTCAAAGAATCCGTATTTGCGCTGGTCGTTTTTGCGGTAATGGGCCGCATTGGGGGGGAAATCTCCGCGGTAGGTCTGCAGGTGGCAGGCCGGTCCGGGCCAGTTGGTGCAGGCGGCGTCCTTGGCCATGCCGCAGCGTTTCTGATACAGCCCACGGCAATGCACATAGAAGGCCTCGCCCAGGGTATCGGCGGAGAGGAGAAAGTCCCGGCTGTGGCCAATGCCGTCAATGGCAAAATAGTATCTTCCGGGCTGGTTGAACGGCGAAAGGTCCAGTTCTGCGACCATCTCCCCGCAGAAGGGGACCTGGTCTGGTTCCCAGATGCCGTCATGCTCGCGTGGGCAGATGCGGCCGCGGTAGGCCACTCTGCCGCTGCCCGTCTCATGGAGGCGGAATTCCTGCCCGAAAAAACGGCTCAAGTCGAGTGGGCCGGCATCACCCTGCCAGGCTCCCAGGTAGGCGTATTTCTGTCCTGCCGCGGTTGAAAAGCCCAGCTGGTTGAATTTATACAAGTGCGAGAGATGCTCATTGCCGCGGTAAATGAAGCTTACGCGTTCACCGGTGGGGACCTCCAGGTCCTGCTGCCCGACGGTCAGGGCTTGCGGCACAGTGAGGAAGACAAAATGCGCGACATCGGCGTTGTTGGTCAGATACGGCTGCCCGGTCGGAGATCGTCCCAGGCGGCTTTGCCGGGTGGAGTTGAGAAAATACCCGCCGGAGCTGAGCTCCTGCCCGTTCAGACGGTAGGAAGAATACTGCTGCAGCAAGGCGGCAATCCGCGGGCGCTGCTCGGCAATCACCCGGGCCAGAGCATAAGTGTGGTGAAATTCCTTGGACCAATCTTTGATCAGCGGGTTGGCAGCCACCGCCTGCAGGCGCTGCCCTTCGCGTTGGTTGAGCAAATCCCGCAGGTATTGGTCGTAAATCGCGACCAGGACCAGGTGCCGGTCGTCGAGAATCCTGACTTCCAGACGGCCCGACAAGGCTGGCTGGCTGTCCTGCCCAACCGTGCAGAGCGGCAGGAGCAGCAGCAGAGCCAGGCAGGAAGCTGCGGAGATCCTGATGCTGGAGATGGACATGGTGGCGCGTGGTTGGATTCTATTGGCCCAGACCGCGCAAATCGACGGGCCATTGTTCGATGACCTGTCCTTGCTGATGGACCTGGATGCTGTCGTGCAGGTTTATGGTAGGATCGCAATGGGGCAGGCAGAGCTCGAAGTATTCGCCCAGCGCTGGAGCCTTCTGCCCGGAGAAAAACAGCGTGCCATGTTCATCCCCGAACCAGTCATATCGCCAGCCCGGCAGAGGCTGCGCCGCTCGGACCACCCGGGGCGGGGCGGCAGGAGTATAATACAAGGCTTTTAGACCGGCATCGACCGTGACCTGTCCCGCGATGTTGGTGCTGATGACCGAGGTCAGCAAGGTGAGCGCAGGACGAAAATCCTCGAACGAGAGATTCTGGGGGTCTTCCACAGCTGCGTATTCGGCATCCAGCACGCAATATGAGCCGACCTGCAGGTCAGTGATTTCGGCAATCTTCAGGTCTGCGGCCGCGGTGCCGGTACCAGTGCCGGTGAAGATATCCAGCTGCAGACCCTCGTTTTGCAAGCCGCGGTAGATTTGGGCGGTCTGGCGCATCAGGCGTTGTGATTCGGCCTGGCGCCGGGTGCAGTCAGGCAGATGCTGCAGATGTCCCGCATAGCATTGCAGACCACGGAGGTGCAGGTGCTCCAATCCTGCAATGCGGTGGGCCAGTGCGGGCGCCTCGGCGAAGGCTACCCCGGTGCGGCCCATTTCCGGATCGATATCCAGCAGCACCGGCAGGGTGCGCCCGCAGGCTCCGGCGGCGGCTGACAGTGCGGCCGCGTTGTCATAATTGTCCACCACCACCAGGCACTCGGCGCCGGTCGCCAGGCAGGCGCAGAGGTGGTCGATTTTCAGTTTGCCGACCACCGGGGAGGTGATCAGCACGCTGGGGAGGCCGGCGCACAGCAGAGCCAGCGCCTCGGAGACTTTCGCGGCGCAGACTCCAGCACAATGGCCGGCCGCCAGCTGCTCTTTGGCGATGCGGCTGCATTTGTGAGTCTTGGCGTGCGGGCGCAGCAGTTTCCCGGCCGCTCGGGCACGTTGGCTCATCAGGCGCAGATTATGGTCAAAAATATCCTTGTCCAGCAGCAGACTGGGGGTGTCCAAATCGCATATTCGCATGATTAGCGGACCTTCCTGCACAGGATGATGGGTGATTCTGCCTGCTGCCGTCAGGCTCGGACGCTGGGACCGGGGCGGGGAGGGGGGAAGAAGGCTGATTCAGGCCCGGCTCTGCCGGTCCAGAGCCCGATGGGCGATGTCATGGCGGTAAGTCGCACCTTCGAAGGAGATTTTTTCCACTCCGCGATAGGCGTTGTCGACTGCGGTCTGCATATTCTGGCCCAAGGCGGTTACTCCCAGCACTCTGCCGCCGGCGGTGACCAGTCTGCCATCCTGCAGCCGGGTGCCGGCCTGAAAAACCATGGCGCCGGTCTGCTCGGCTGCTTCGATGCCGCTGATGGGAAAACCATGGCGGTATTTTCCGGGATAGCCCTGCGAGGTCATTACCACACAGACCGCCGGCTGCTCCGACCAGCTCAGGGTGATTTCCGACAGGCGGGCATCGGCAGTGGCCATGAGTACTTCCACCAGGTCGCTGTTCAGCCGGGCCAGCACCGCCTGGGTCTCGGGATCGCCGAAACGGACATTGAACTCCAGCAATTTGGGACCGCTGTCGGTGACCATAATGCCGGCATAGATGATGCCGCGAAAGTGCAGCAGGTCCTGTTGCACGCCGCGCAGGAAGGGCTGCAGAATCTGCTGGTCGAGGCTGCGCCAGAGCTCGTCGTCGACGACCGGCGCCGGCGAGTACGCGCCCATGCCGCCGGTGTTCGGCCCGCGGTCGCCGTCCAGGGCCCGCTTGTGGTCCTGGGAGGAAGCCAGAGGGAGGATGCTTTTGCCGTCGCAGAGAGCCAGGATGGATGCTTCTTCTCCGAACAGGCAGTCCTCCAGGAGCACCCTTGAGCCGGCCTCCCCGAAAGAGCCCGCGAAGCAGTCCCTGATGGCCTGCTCGGCCTCGCTGCTGGAACTGGCCACGATCACGCCTTTGCCGGCGGCCAGGCCGTCGGCCTTGACCACGATGGGGGCGCCGTGCCGGCGCAGATAGGCCAGGGCCTGCTTTTCGCTGGTGAAGGTCTCCGCGGCGGCCGTGGGCAGGCCGTGCCGGCGCATGAAATCTTTGGCGAAGGACTTGCTGCCTTCCAGCTGTGCGGCATGCTTGTCCGGGCCAACGATGCGCAGGCCGCGGTCAGTAAAGACATCGACAATGCCCTGACAGAGCAGCGCCTCCGGCCCGACCATGGTCAGATCGATGTGGTTCAGGGCGGCAAAATCGGCCAGTTCGGCAGGAGTTTCGGCCAGTACCGGGACCGCATTTTTCATGCCGGGATTGCCGGGGGCGCAGTACAAGCGTGTGGTGTGCGGGCTCTGCCCGAGTTTCCAGGCCAGGGCGTGTTCGCGGCCGCCGCTGCCGATCAGCAGGATATTCATTGTGGTTGAGCTTCTGGTTGAGGGATCGGTTGCCGGCGGTTGCCGGAGGGAACAGCAGAAAATCAGCGCCGGATGGCCGCAGCCGCTGCCAGCTCGAGATTGATGGCCCGGGCCGCCGCGGCCGGGTCGTCTGCGGCCAGAATGGGCCGGCCGACTACGATATGACTGGCGCCGGCTTGGGCGGCTTCGCCAGGAGTCATTACCCGCTTCTGGTCGCCGTGCTCTGCCCCGGCGGGGCGGATGCCCGGGACCACGGTCAGGAAATCTGGTCCGCAGAGACCTTTGACCAAAGTGATTTCCTGGGCGGAGCAGACCACTCCCGCCAAGCCTGCAGCTTGGGTCAGCCGGACCAGACGGAGCACCTGCTCCGCCGGACTGACGTTGATGCCGATGGCCGCCAGCTCCTTCACGTCCAGGCTGGTCAGGACGGTCACTGCGATGACCGTGGCGCCGCGTTCCCGGGCAGCTTCGGCGGCGGCCTTCAGCATGGTCGGACCGCCGGAGGCATGGACGTTGATGATATCCGCCCCGATGTCAGCGGCCGAACGCACGGCTGCCGCGACAGTGTTGGGAATGTCATGGTACTTCAAATCCAGGAAGACTTTTTTGCCGCGCTCTTTCAAGCCGCTGACAATCTGTGGTCCGGCCATGGTGAAGAGCTGCTTGCCGACTTTATACCAGCTGACCTCAGGGCCAATCCGGTCTACCATTTCCCAGGCCTGGACCGCAGAAGCGACATCCAGGGCAGTAATTAAAGCGGTTCCCATATTGTCTCCAGTTATGTATATGGTGCCAAGAGCAGATCAAGTGTGGCGTGGTCCGCCTCAGAACGGGGCGGGCGCTTCCGGCTGGTCATTGTTGTCCTGCAGTTGTTTGTGCAGCTGGCGGCAGGTCAGCACCAAAGTCAGCAGCGACAGGGTGCTGACCTGCAGCAGCCCCCAGTACAGGAGGATACGCACGTACAGGCTGATCTGGCCGTAGCCCCAGATGCGAAAAATGTTCTGCCAGGGGCCGTGATGCCGGGCGGCAAGGGTCACTGCCTCCGCCAGATACAGAGCACAGAGCGGCACCAGGACCACGTAGAGCAGCAGCCATTGCGTTTTGCGGGCTTGTTGCTGCAGGCGGACTTGGGCGATTGACTGCGCCAGGCTCTGGAGGCAGCGGCAGTGGGCCTGTAGGCATATTATGCTGGCCAACAAACAGATAGCAGCACACAGTTCCAAATAACCGTTGCCGCTGCCCAGCATTGCCCAAGTGGGGAACGGCGACAAGGCCAGCAGGGTCACCGCCGCATAGCGCAAGGCCAGTGCAGACTGCCCGTGCGGGCTTCCCGGCATTACCCAGGCGGCAATGGCGAACAGCAGACAGGGCAGGCAGTGCCAGTAGCGGTAAAACACTGCGGTGTTCCCTAATATAATCGCCGGCAGGCCAAAAATACAGCTGATAGCAAGGGCGAGGGTAAAAATAAGCAGCGCCAGGCTGTGCTCAAACAAGTGACTGAGGCCAGCGGTGCGGCAACACTTGTCAGCAGGACACTGCCGTGCCGGGGTTGGCTCGCTGTTCGCGGAACAAGAGCAGAATTCCCCGGTTTTCATGCTAATGAGTCGAGATAACGGGAGTATTGCGAGCCATCCATGAGCAGGTCGAATTCCTCCTGGTCGTCATATTCCATCTTAATCAGCCAGTGGGTCAGGGGCGAGAGATGAATCAAGCTGGGGTTGTCCTGAATCTCCTTGTTGATGGCGATGACCCGGCCGGTCAAGGGGGAGCGCAGATGCCTGATCTGGGTGCCGACGTGGAGGTGGATGCAGAACGTATCCAAGTCCAGCTCATCACCGATAATCGGCAGGTCGACGCTGTCGATGGCACTGAGCTCCTCCGCCAGAAAATCGGTGATACCCACAGTCGCAGTGCTGTGCTTGGCATCCGGGCAGGCCCAGAGATGACGTTTGCTGAATGACTTGTTGTCAGTATAATCGCTCATAATCAAATTCCCGTTTTTTGTCCTCCAGGCACCGGAACTGCGGCGCTGAAAAAACAGTCCCATAAATCGACCAGTTCCAAGTTCTAGTACCGGCCACGAAGGTGCAACGACTCTGTGGTTGCCATAGTTTTCGTTTGCTATGACACTGATTTTGGCTGCTGGTTGCCGTCCCGGCCCGGATTGAGTCAGAAAACAGTTTGTCGGTCCAGGCAGCAGTCGTGACACAGGATAAAAACGTTGAAAACGCGGAAAAAACTGTACTGCCGGCAAGACGGACGCCGGTTTGCAGGTTATGTTATACACTGTTTTCAGTCTGTCAAATCAAAGCAGCGGTTTTTTTTCGTTTTTTCCGTTTTTTTACCTTTTTTGCCTGGTTGTGCCGGTTGGCGGCCATTTCGGGCGGAAAGATTGAATTTGCAGTTGGAGGGACACAGATGGCTAACGAGCGATCTTATATTGTTAAATTGGAAAGCGGCGAAGAGTTCGGTCCGGTTGAGCAAGAGGTGCTGGTGCGCTACGCCGAGACTGGCCGCATCAACTACCAGACCAAGGTCAGAAGCGTGCTGGTGCCACGCTGGGAAAAAGCCGTCAATCTGCCTTTTTTGAAGGCGATTCTGCAGTCTCAGCTGGAGCAGGCCCTGCTGTCGGAGAAGCTTAGCCTCTGGGGCCGGATAATGCGCCGGGCGACCTTGAAGGTGGATGCCACTGCCTCCACCGGCAGTCTGGTCCAGGTCAAGGCGGAGAATTTTGAGCGGGCCAAACTGCTGCCCCGGATTCTGGCGGCGCTTTTTGATCTTCTGCTGCTCTTTGCCGGCAGCTTGCTGCTGACCACATTCTGCTATGTGCTGCTGAAAATGCAAATTCTGACCAGTTACAATGCCGCTTATGTACTGCTGCTGCTGTGCTTCGCCTGGCTGCTAGGGTACTATATTTTGCTGATTACCCTTCAGGTGCAGACCCCGGGGCAGAAATTCTGGGGGATTTTTCTGGTCCGTCTCAGCGGAGAGAAGTTCTATTACGGTCGCGTCTTCTGTTATACGTTGCTTTTGCTGCTGTTCGGAGTGTTCACCCCGTTCCACATCCTGATCTCGCCCAGCGGTCGCAGCTGGCAGGAGATTCTGACCGGTACCAAGATGGTCAAGACCAAGTTGGCTGACAACCGGAAAATCCGCTAACCCACGTCATTTTTTCCTTGGCGGCAGAGTATTGCCGCGGCTGGACCACCGCAGTGAGCCTAAAAACCATACCCAACCACTCCCGGAGCCGGAGTTTCCCGGCCCGGCTGTGCCGCCATCTCTTCGGCGAATTTATCTTCCCGCTGCTCTGTGCGCTGCTGGCTTTCTCGGTGCTGTTTTTACTGAATGATGTCTTTGATGACCTGCCGGACTTCAGTGGCAACCAGGTGCCGCTCCACCTGATTGCCTGGTATTTTCTCTGTAAGCTGCCGCTGAATCTGCTGAATGTGGTACCGATGTCCGCCTTGCTGGCTACTAGTTTCATGACTGTGCTGCTGGGCAAGAACAACGAACTCTGCGCCATGCGCTCGGCGGGATTGTCCCTGGCGGTCTGTGCCTCCTACATCTGGATTACTGCCCTGGCGCTGTGTCTGGGGGTGTGGTTCTTAGGCGAGCAGGTCGTGCCGCGCTGTCAACAGGAGCTGCAGGCGGTGCAGAATCAGTGGCTGGAGGATAAACCGGTAAACCAGCAGCGCCAGCTGCTGTTCCATAATTATGCCGGCCGGCGCAGCTGGTTCTTTCAGGATTTCCAGCCACTGGGGCGCAGTGCGGCCGTCGTTCTGCGCCAATATCATCCTGATGGGCGGACCGCGTGGGTGCTGACCGCCGAGCAGGCCGTATGGCAGCAGGGGCAGGATGGTGCAGACGGGATCTGGGAGTTCCAGCACGGACAGGTCTATAACTACGAATATTCGGGACAAGGCATCCCGAAACGGGAGTTGACGGAGAGTTTTGCCTCCTGGAAGAAGACCTTGCCGGAGACGCCCTCGGACATCGGTGAGCAAAGCAAGAATCTGGAGATGCTGACCATGGGTGAAATCCGCAGCATCTTGGCCAGCGGCTCTCTCAACAGTGAGAAGAACCGCAATCTGCTCTCAGTGCTGTTCTGGCACCGCCTGAGTTTCCCCCTGGCCAGTCTGATTGGAGCACTGTTCGGGTTTGCCTTGACTATGGCCGAGGGCCGGGCCGGGGTGATGCGCGGCTTTGCCAGTGCAGTCGGGCTGCTGGTGCTCTTTTATGTGGTGGGACAATTCACCTTGGTGCTGGGCAAAAACGGCTACTTGCCCCCGTTTGTGGCCGGCGCCCTGCCGGAACTGCTGTTCCTGGGCGCAGGCATATTTATGGTCTATAAACGTCAATGACCCGGCCAGAATTCTGAATCTGCACATGGACAAGACCAGCGAAAATATCAGCACGGCTCCGAAGAAACGGTTTTCGCGGTTGCGCTTGTCGATCTGGGCCGTGGAGATACTGGTGTTGCTGACCTGCCTGGAGCATTTTGTCATCCGACCACGGCTGGCCCGCAAGAACCGCGGTCCGGAGATGCAGCAGCCGGCTGCGCCGCACAACCGGGGTGAGGTCATCCGGCCCCTGGCTGAGGCAGCGCTGCTGCCGCCCGGGTTGCAGGAGAGCTTTCCCGCCTATTATCCGCCGCTGCCGACTTTGACGCCGGAAGGGTTGGCCATGCTGGAGCTCCAGAAGGCATGCAGCGCAGAGCGTGGTCTGCCTTTGGAAGTGGTCAACAGCATCGGCATGAAATTTCGCCTGGTGCCGCCGGGCAGCTGCCTGATCGGCAGCCCGGAGACCGAGGCCGGACGGGGCTTTTCAGAACTGCAGCACTTCCGGGAGTTCCCGCTGCCCTTTTACATGGGGATGTATGAAGTCACCCAGGCGCAGTGGGAGGCGGTTATGGGGCAGGAGAGAAACCATTCGCATTTCCGGGATGCTCAGAATCCGGTGGAGGAGGTCAGCTGGTACGACTGCCAGGAATTTGTGCAGAAGCTCGGCCAGCTGGAACAGCTCGATTCCCTGGCTTACCGTCTGCCCAGTGAAGAAGAATGGGAATACGCCTGCCGCGCCGGCACCAGCACGGCCTATTGTTTCGGTGACCAGCCCGACAAACTCACCCACTGGGCGGATTATGAGGCCAACAACTTCCGGCGCCCGAATAACGTCGGCCAAAGACTGCCCAACGCCCTGGGACTTTTCGACATGCATGGCAACGTCTGGGAATGGTGCCGCGATAAATACCAGAACTACCCTGGCGACTTCAGCCCTGAGAAGGAGTATCACAGCTGGCGCAATATCCGGGGGGGGAACTGGTACGTAGACGCCGGCAGCTGCCGCTCCGCCAACCGCTGCCGCCTGCCGGGGCTGTCCGTCGGCAATATGCTGGGATTCCGCATTATCCGGACATTGTCTCCGCCGGCGCCAGAGGCTGCACCCTGACTGCTGCCCAGAGCCGCAACCGGAGAGGCAAAATTTTGCCGCCGCCATCTGGCAAACCCCGCCGCGTTGCTTATATTATTGGCGCGGGATGAAGCTGGGAACTGCAGGCGCCGGTTGCGTCGGCAGAGTAGCTCCGGCCAACCGGACTGGCTCAATTCTTACTGGGGAAAACATGTCAGCGTCCAATGCCATTTGCGGAAGTAAAATTTATGACGGTTCCGGTAACCAGCCTTATTTCGGTGATGTCGTGCTGGAGGATAACCTGATTCGGACCATCGCTCCTCCAGGGCAGCTGAATCTCACTGGGGTGGAGAAGATCGACGGCCGGGGACTCTGTCTGGCCCCCGGCTTCATCGATGTCCACGGCCATTCCGATCTGCCCCTGGTGCAGTACCCGCGCGCCGACAGCCGGATTTCCCAGGGGGTGACGACGGAAATCTGCGGCAACTGTGGATTTTCCGCGACCATCGCCAGCACAAAACTGGAAGACGGCGGCCAATGGACCGACCTGGCGTCCTACGCCGAAGTGCTGAACCGCCGCCAGCCGGCCATCAACCTCGCCGCTTTGGCGGGACATAATACCTTGCGTACTATGGTCATCGGCGATCAGGATCGGCCAGCCAAACCTGCAGATATCGAGGCGATGCAGAAAATCCTGGCCCGGGCCCTGCAGCAGGGCGCGGCCGGATTCTCCAGCGGGCTGTGGTACCTCCCCGGCAAATTTGCTGACACCGCGGAAGTCGCGGCCTTGAATTCCGTCCTGAAAGGCACCCGCAAGCCGTACTCCACGCACATGCGTGACGAGCAGGGCGAGGTCGTGGCCGCCATCGAAGAGGCCAAGGCCATCGCCCGGGCCGGTTCGGGGATACTGCAGATCAGCCATCTCAAAACCATGGGACAGCCACACTGGCATTTGCTGGACCAAATCCTGGACAGCATCGAGGCAGGCCGCCAGGAGGGACTCAAAATTACCGCCGACCGCTATCCGTATCTGTACAGCGGCACCTCGCTGCGGATGGTCCTCCCAGCCCCGCTGGACCTCATTCCCGATATCAAGACGTACCTGCAAGACCCAGACCAACGGCAGGAGACCATCGCCGCACTGCAGGCTTTGCAGGTGGACTGGGATGGCATCGTGGTGGCCGATACCGGCGAGGAGCGAGACCAGGATATCCGCGGCCGCAGCATCAAGTATATCGCCGCTTTGTGGGGGCAGGCACCAGAACAGGCCTGCTGCGAAT
>JAAYYJ010000481.1 GCA_012515455.1 Oligosphaeraceae bacterium | reverse complement strand
CGGGGGGATGAGGAAGCGGTAGCTCCAGGTGGTCGCGGGGGCTTGCGGCCCGAAATCGAGGCGCAGCAATCCAGTCCAGTCACCGGTGTCAGCAATAACAAACGGTATTACCTCCTGCTTCTCCCGGCCGACAGGCCGTTTTTCCTGCTCCTGCCCTGCGAGCACGCAGTGTCCGGTTGCGGGTGCTCCGGCGGCCAGCAGGAAGCGGTTATGACCGAGGCGCACTGGCCTGTCGATCTGCACTTTAGTCTCCGGCACAGGCTCGAGATACAGATCGGCATAATCCGGCAGGGCGCGGCTGTCGGGTACCAGAGTCGAGACCGTCAGCAAGGACTTGCGGGCGCGCTGCAGATTCAGCCCCACCACCGGCTGACTGGCCACTTCCGACAAGGGGATCGACATCTCAACATACCACTCCTGTTCGGCAATGGCAGCGGCGCTGCGCAACCCCCGGCAATCCCACTTCAGGTCGCCTTTGCCGTTCAGGTAGCTGAGATCGGCCTCCACTCCCAAGGCACTGACGATGATCTGCTTGAATGAGTCGTGGTCGTGATTGCCGTCAATAAAGACCTCCACGCTGTCGTCTCGCCAGACCGTGACATCGCGGTCCGGCTGCTTTAAGACCATGCTCTTCGGGTCTGGTTCCGCACAACAGAATGCGAGGTAGAGATTTTTGTCATCGCGGGCCAGCCAGGCCTGGGTGCGGATGCTGGCCGGCTGGCCGGAAGCATAGACGAATTCGGGGATATGGCAGGCCTGGCGCCAGCAGTCGTCATTGAGCCGCCCGTCGATGGCTGGCGGCGTGGTCAGCCGCGGGGCGTGCAATTGCCGGGGCATCGCCGGGGGGGTAGCAGACTGCCTGGGAGCCTCCGGCAGGAAACGCAGCGTGGCGGCGGCGCCCTCATTGCCGGCGATCAGGGTCTGCAGCTGCAGCGCCAGGCTGGCGAAGCGCCAGCGGTAGCGCTGGAAATTCCGGCAATCCCAGCTGCTGCGGCCGTTATTGCTGAAATTGCCATTAACGCTGTCCCCGCCGATGATCTGCAAGGGCAGAGATTCTTTCAAAGCGGCCAGTTCGCGGGTGATTTCAGCGGCCCGCTGCTGTGCTGGCAGGCGGGGTGATTGTGCCGCCTCGGCGAGGAGTTTTTCCAGGGTGGTCAGATAGCGCAGATCATCGATGCCCTCGCGCAGGGCCTCGAGCTGCAGGGTGGGGATATACTCTCCCTCATGGTGGTATAGCGCCATGGCGTCTTTCTCGGGACGGTCGAAATCATTGAATGCATTGCCGCGCTGACTGGCCAGATTCCAGAAATATTTCCCCTCCCAGCCGCAAAGCCAGATATTCAGGCCCGCGTTGTAGCGGTTCAGATGATGCTGCTCGTAGACACAACCGCTGTAGCTGAAAAATTCCCGTCCCTCGGCCTTGGTGGAGGCGTAAATTTTGGCTAAAGCGGCGCGGGTACCGGCCGAGCTCTGGGCATACTGCCGGGTATCCAGCCAGGGGTGGACCATGGGCAGGAATTCGTCATCGGTGCAGGTAACCAGGGTCTTCGCGCCGGCTTCCTTGACCAGTTTGAACATCTCCACTGCGTATTTGAAGACTACGGCATCGGGATGCACACCAAGTTCATCAAACTGGTAGTAGTATGTTTCCAGGCCGGATTTAGCCGCCTGCCGGTCGATGGCCCGGATGATATCCTTGAACAGCTGCCCGTATTCGGGGGTGATGCTGGCGGGATAGATATCCGGCACCCGCGCAGTGCTCAGGGGCAGATTGAGAAAGCGTGCGATCTCATCGGTGAAGCCGCGGGCTACAAACCACACCACCAGGCGTTTGAAGCCCGCGGCCTGGTAAGCTTTGACGAAGTTGTCGAAGCCCTGCGGATGCGCTTCCGCGTAATTGAGCTGCGGCAGGTCCTGCCCGGCGTACAGCATTTCCAGGCGCTTCGTGACATCCTGCTCCTGGGCCGCGATGGTCTTGAGCGGTTTCAGGATTCCGCGCATGCAGTTCTGAAAGCCCTGCAGGACTGAATTGAAGCCGCAGTTCTGCAGGATGCTGAACTGATCCGGTGCGCCGTAATAAACGCCGACAATCCGCCCGGTGTCACGGACCAGGGGCAAATTCAGCACCCGGACTGACAGCGGGATGGTCAGGGCCGGCCGGCCGGACTGACTGACGCTGATGTTACCCTGATAAATGCCGGAGGCAGTCCCGGCCGGGATGTGACATTTCACATAATAAGCCTGCCCCTGGTTGGCAGGAATATCCAGCGGGCGGTTTTTCTCCAGCAATTCCGGCACATCACGGTAGGTCACGGTTACAAAGCCGGAACGCTGGGGCCAGACGCGGATGGTGCGCAATTCCGGTACCGGCAATGACTCGCCGCGGTTATTATACAGCGCTCCGGCTGACAGGGTGACTGCCGCGGCCTCCTGGCTGGCATACAGCCCGAAGGCCGCAGCCTCATACTGGTCGGGTGCGGCGAACAACGCTATGGGGCGGTCGAATTCATGGGGCTCGGGCAGCAGTTGCGGATGCAGCTCAAACAGATCATCGACCTGGTAGTGCCGCAGGCCGGCAGCACCGGCAGCCGGAGGGAGAGGCTGCTGACTGCGGCGGGGTGGTACCGAGACATCTTCGTACTCAGGCGGGATGGTGAATTCCCCGGCCGGACTGGCAAACCTGCGCACGGGACCGCTGCTGCGGGGCGGGACATATTTCTCAGAAGGCAGTGCCGCGGCCGCGAATTCCAGGCTGCCGAGGTCCAGCACCGCTTCTGGCGCCAGCTTGATGGCCAGAGTCAGTTGCCCATCCTTTATGTGCTCGGGAAGCAAAGGGAAATTCAGGATCGCCCGGTCAGGCTCCGCAGGGCTGAGAATGATGCGGTCCAGTCCGTTGATCACCGCCAGGTTCCAGGCCCCCTGCTCCCGCAGTCGCAGCACTGCGGCAAAACCGGCCTGTGGCAACTGAGTTTGGGGGAAGGACTGCCGCAATTCGCCGCCCTGCATGCCGCCCTGGATATGCGTCCGGCCGTCCTGCAACTCGGCCTGCACCGAACCACTCCTGGCCCAGCCGGAAAAATCGGTGATGCGCACCTCCTCGGCGGTGAGCATCGCGGTGCAGATTCCCCAGACCAAGATTAACCATCGCTTGTGCATTAAAACTTCTCCATGATCATGATTGTACGGGAAAAATCCGGTCCCTCGGGTACGGCTTCGATTTGGAATTTCGCCTCTCCCGGGGGCAAGTCCTGCCACTGCAATGTGAAGGAATTTTCGCCGGTCTGGAACATCTGTTCTTTTTGCAGCAGGACTTTATCTCCGGCTGTGAGCTTCAGGCGCATGGCACCCTGATATTCCGGGAGAAAGAGCATCCCGCGCAGTCCGTCAGCGCAGAAATAATAATCGCTGATGCCGCTTAAAATACCGTTTGAGGAGATTTTCTCCAAAGCTATTTCGTCGGCCCATAATTCTCCCACGGTGGCGGGATCAGGCTTCTCATAGCCCCACAGTCCCAAAGTGATATAGCACAAGTTTTTTTGCGGGTGGCTGATAAAGCGGACAGGCGGGCATTCGATCTGATCCAGGGGAATTTTGCCCCCGATATGGATATTCGTATCCGGCATACGTACGGAATAATAGTGCCAGCGGGTATGGGCATTGCGCCGGCCCTTCAGGGTCAGGATATATTCTGTATTCGGCTGCAGGTGCAAAGACTGCACCAGAGTCACACTGCCGATGTCATTGAATTTCTGCAAATGCAGGCTCTTGCGCCCGTCGCTGCTCCAATCCTCCGACAAAGATACCGCGCCTTCAGCGCCGTTAGTCAGATGCAGCTGCCAGTGCGGCGGCAGCTGCTGCCCGGTCAGCGGCTCCTCAAAGGAACCGTTCCGCAACAGATTGTCCGACTCGGCCAACAGGGCGAGGTCAAGAATCAGCAGGCAGATGAATGCTTTCCGCTGCATGGGGTCGATCCTTATTTCAGAATGAAAGCACAGGCGCTTCCTGGAAGGGGACATACACGGCGGGGGGAATTTCCTGCCCGTCGGAATGCTGCAGTTGAATCAGCCTGATGGCCTCGCGGCCGATCTGGCAACCGTCTTCCAGCCGGAAGCAAAGATTGGGCAGATTGCATTTTACCGGCAGATACCCGCCGATGGCCGCCATCGGCAGCTCTCCAGCCCAGGCCGGCGCAGCCGCTCCAGCACAGAATTCCAGCCACAGATTCAACCAGAGCAGTCCCGGGAAAAACAACGCTTCCGGCTCTCCGGCTGCCAGCAGGGACTGCAGTTGCAAATCGGGGACCTGACGCGCAACCGGCGAGCAGT